>CAYWFW010000001.1:0-3337 GCA_964457735.1 uncultured Sulfurovum sp.
AAAAATAAATTAAATTTCTATTTAAAATCTTTTAGTGGGATTATTGATTTTATAGCTGTAGTCCCTTTTGTATTAACTTTTTTTAACTCAGAATTATCTAATAATATAAAAACGATATTTGGTATTTTATCTTTTTTAAAAATTGCTAGATTTTCTGATGCTTTGGTTATTTTTAAAAATGTTATTATTAACGAGCGAAAATCATTATTAGCCTCTTTATATTTAATGATTTTACTTACATTCTTTTTATCTACAATATTATACTTTGTTGAACGAGATATAAATCCTAATGGGTTTTCTAGCATTATCTCTTCTATGTGGTGGTCTACAATCACCTTGGCTAGTGGTGGTTATGGTGATGTTGCTCCAATTACTGTAATTGGAAAACTAATGGCTGTTATTGCGGCTATTGTTGGACTTGGTATGTTTGCACTTCCTGCTGGTGTTTTGATTAATGGTTTTGCACAAGAATTAGCTAGAATCAAATATGTAACAGGCTGGAATTTGGTGGCAAAAGTTCCAATATTTGGAGATTTAGATAAAGGTACAATATCAAATATCGCAAGGTTACTGTTTTTAAAAAGATTTGGTGAAGATGAGATGATTATCAAAGAGGGAGATATTGGAGATAGTATGTATTTTATCTTAGATGGAAAAGTAAGGGTTACAAATCAAAATGGAGATATAAATGTTACATTAAAAAAAGGTGATTTTTTTGGTGAGATAGCTCTTTTAAAAGATATTAATAGAACAGCTACTGTTACTGCAACTAGAAGGTCGGAGATGTTGGAGCTTACCACTTATGATTTTAAAAAACTTATTATGGCAAAACCTCAACTAAAAAAGAAATTTGAAGAGATAGCTCAAGAGAGGTCTTGTTCTTATAATAATTAGACTAAAAAAACTTAATACCAATAAATTAAGGATTGCACTGCTCTTTGGAAGTGATGGCTTCAGCCTCACCTAAGTATTTAAGAGAGGTGGAGCTAAAGCAGCACCACTTCCGAAAAATCCTTATTTCATTGGCATTGGGGCAATCCTTTATGGTTGTAATTTATCTTTTGAAGAGTATCTATTTGATACATAATCATTTTTAAAGAATTTTTCTATAAATGGGTGACTAGATTTAAGAACATCTTCTAGTTTACCTTCTGCTATCACCTTTTTATCTGCCAAAATAGAAAATCTATCTACAATAGAGAATATGGAATCTAAATCATGAGTTATAATCACAATTGTAATATCCAATAAATCCCTTAATTCAACAATTAGTTTATCAAAAGCTCTTGCTCCCACAGGGTCTAAGCCAGAAGTTGGCTCATCTAAAAAAAGAAGCTTTGGATCCATTGCCAATGCTCTAGCTAATGCAACCCTTTTTATCATCCCTCCACTAAGTTGAGATGGATATAAAGATGCGACTTCTGCTCTTAATCCTACCATATTTAATTTACTTAATATTATATCATCTCTTAACGATGAAGAAATATCTGTATATTCATCAATTCTTATCCCTATATTTTCTGCTACATTTAAAGATGAAAACAAAGCTCCAAATTGAAACAAAACTCCCCAATTCTTTCTGAGCTTTTGAGTTTCTCTATAACTAATATCATTAAGATTATAATCTAATATATGAATCTCTCCACTTGTTGGTGTAAGCAACATTATCATCTCTTTGATTAGTAGCGTTTTGCCACTACCACTTTCTCCTAAAATCGCATAAATCTCACCCTGTTGAACATCTAAATTAATCCCATTATGAATCACTTTATCGCCAAAACTAGTTACTAAATCTCTTACAGATATTATACTCAATTAAAGAACTTTTTTTCCAGCAATAAAAACATTATCAACCTCTTTTGTATGCAAGATACTCCATAATGAAATATGTTTTAAGGTTGAGGGAATATCAGGAAGAGTTAAAGTAATAATATCTGCGTTATATCCCTCTTTTAACTCTCCAGAATTTAGATTCAAAACCTCATTCGCATTTTTAGTTACACTTCTTATAAGCTCATCAGCAAGTAATTCAACAGAAATATCACTATGAATCATCAGTGCCGATTTTAACTCCTCAAATATATTTAAAGAATAATTTGAACTAAGTCCATCTGTTGCTGTTGTAAATTTAATTTTATTATCTATAATATTTTTAAGAGGTAAATTTGTTGTCCCTAAAAATCTATTTGAACGTGGACAATGTGCAATTGTATGGTTATTCTCTGCTATTTTTTTTATATCACTATTCTCTATCTGTGTTGCATGAACTAGATGAGTTGAATAATTATCAAAAAGATTTAAAAAATTCTCTTTTGATGTCACTGCACTATTTTGAGATAAAAACTTAGAAAAAAACTCTTTAAAATCTCCTTCATTTTTATCTAACCACTCTTTTTCTGCTTTAGATTCCATAAAATGTGTAGATAAAGTTAGTTTTTTATGTTTTGCTAAATTAATAGCTTTTTGAGCAACAATTGGATGAACTGAATAAGGGGAATGGATGGCAATAGCAGGAGTTACAAGAGAATCAGTATGGCTAGATGATTGATTTAATCTCTCCAAAAAATCATTATAAAGCACATCTACCATTTTAGGGTCACTTCCAATTAATTCATTAAAAAAAACTACCCTTTGAGGTGCATCTATACAAGATTGCAAATCAGAACCATAACTACTAATTGCTCCAAAACTTGTGATACCTGAACGAAGCATATCATTAATAGCACTGCTCATAACCAAATCATCACATAAATTTATAAGCTCATCTCTACTTTTTATAACACTATATAACCAAGGGACAAATGAACCATACTCAAGAGTTGTCTTGTTTGCAGAAAATTCAAGATGTGTATGAGTATTGATAAACCCAGGGTATATTACCGTTAAATCTGATAATATCTCTACCGTTGCTTGTGGATATAACTCTTTTAAATTCTCTAATAAATCAACCTTAATTATCTTCTTATCAAATGCTATTGCACTATTACAGAGATACTCACCATCTTGATATATATATCCTGCTTTTAATATTTTAATGTTCATATTTATCCTTTTATTTAATTTACATTTAATGACACCATTGCATCTCACAAGGTATTCCATCATTATCCCCATCCATTTTTGTATTAGGACAATTATTTATATAAAATTTTGCTTCTGCACATGATGACATATGAGAACAATGTGTCTTCCCTCTACAACGATAATTAGATATTTTCTTAGTTTTTATTTTATTATTATTTATAGGCTTTTTTATATAAATCTTCTTTTCTTTATTTTTAAAAAAATGACTTTGATATAAATTCTTCTCTTGATCCAAGAGTCTTCTTTCTCTATG
>CAYWFW010000002.1:0-7993 GCA_964457735.1 uncultured Sulfurovum sp.
ATCAACTTAAAGAGCTAGACTATAAATATACAAATTTATCAATTATAACAGAAGATATTGATAGTTCTATATTGCCCCATTCCATTGATAAAATTAACAGTATGATTAGTAGTTGTACTTTATGTGAACTATCTTGTAATAGAGATAAAGTGGTTCTATCATATGGTGATAAAAATGCTGATATTATGTTTATAGGAGATAAACCAAATCTTGCAGAAAATAGTACAGGAGAAATCTTTGGTGCAATGGCTGGTAATATGCTAACACTTATGATAGAAAAGGTTCTTAAGATTCCCAAACAAAGTGTTTATATATCTAATATCTTAAAGTGTTATCCAACTGATTCAAAAGAGCCAAAAGCTAAAGAGGTAGATATTTGCCTTGAATATATTCTTAAAGAGATAGAGATAGTAAAACCAAAAATTATAATAACATTAGGTATTGAAGCTTATAATTATTTAATGAGTGAAACAAAAACAATGCAAGAGGTTAGAGGAGAGGTTATTCAACAGGATAATTATCTCATAATTGCAACTTTTCATCCAAGTTATCTACTCAAAAATCCTTCTTTAAAAAAAGATACTATGAGTGATTTATTAAAAGTAAAAGAGCTAATATAAATCTTTATTAGATATAATTATATTAACTTTATTCTAAAAGGTAATTTTATGACAAAATTTAATGCAACAATATTACTTTTATCTATATTTTTAAGCAGTTGTGATACAGATTTTCTAAAAGATTTAGAGGATCCAGAAAGTGATAATATCTCTTCTAATCCAATAGAATCTACTCCACAAAGTGCAACAAATAGACATAATGCAATCAGAGCAGAAGTATTTGATAAATCAAAAGTTGTATGGAGTAATGTAATAGCCACTTCAGCACAAGAGTATGCTAATTATTTAGCATCAACTGGTCAATTAGAACATGATACAACTGATGGCTATGGAGAAAATCTATATCTTTCAACTTTTGAAGCAAGTTATTTAGATGCGATAAATTGTTGGTACAAAGAGAAATCAGATTATCATTATAATAGCAATAGTTGCAACGATACTTGTGGTCATTATACACAACTAGTGTGGAAAGATACTACAGAGATAGGTTGTGGTAAAGCGATATATACAACAGGTATTCATAAAAATAATACTGTTATAGTGTGTAGATACAATCCACCTGGTAATTATATAGGTGAACAACCATATTAGAATATTAAATTAGTTATAGCAAAATAACCTTTTTAAAAGCTCTCTAGGGGATATTATCAAGAAAAATATTTTTGAAATGATAAGATTATGGAGTATATTAAGTTTAATTATTATAAAAGTTGTATAATTGCACTTTGAACTAAAGGATTAAATATATGAAACAGTATCAACTTATAGCTATAGCAAAGCATTTAAAAAGTTTTGATTATCTTAATAAAGTTAGAAGAGTGGCAGATAATGTGATAGAGGTTAGCTTTAACAAAGACCAAAGTTATTTTTTTGATATGACAAGAGGGCATAGTTTTATATATAAAAAGGGGAGTCAAAGACCTTTAAAAGGGTATCAAGCACCTTTTGATAATTTACTTTTTTCTCTTGCAAATAATAGTAAAGTTTTGGATATTGAGATTATTAATAAAGATAGAGTTTTAAGATTTAAATTGGCTTCTAAGAGTAGCTATAAAGATAAAATAGTCTATCTTCAATTTGAGTTTACTGGGAAAAATACTAATGCAATAATTCTTGATGATAATGGTGTGATAATAGAGGCTTTGAGACATATTGATGCAGATAGCTCTTTTAGAGTAATTCGCCCAGGAGTTGAACTACTTGATATTCCCCAAAATCCAAGAGAATATGAGATAAAAGATTTAGAGAATGTGGATAAATTTTTGGAAGATTTATATGCTGATTTTATAAATAACAGACTAAATTCACTTAAAAAACAAAAAGTATTAACTCTTACAAAAAAAATCAAAAAACTACAAATCCAACTTGATAAATTACCAAATGAAGAGAAGCTTAAAGAGGAATATAATCAAAATAGAGAATATGCAAATATAATTCTGGCAAATCTATATCAGATAAAACCTTATGATAAAAAGTTAGAGAGTTATGATTTTGATGGAGATCCAATTATAATTAAATTTCCTAAAAATATAGTGGTAAATAGATTAAGTGAATATTTTTTTAATCTATCAAAAAGAGCCAAAAATCGTTCAAAAAAAATATATATAGAGAAAAATAATTTAAACTCTAAAATATTATTTTATGAAAATATAAAAGAGACAATAAAAAATGCAAAAGATATTAGAGCAATAGAGATTCTTTCTCCTAAACGTGCATCTTCTCAAAAGAAAAAAGAGAAACTAAAAGAGTGTGAGCTATTTTGGATAGAGGATTATAAAATTTTGGTGGGAAGAAACAGTAATGAGAACCAACAGCTTTTAAAATTGGCAAAAGCAAATGATATGTGGATGCATATTAGAGATGTTCCCTCATCGCATGTGATTATCAAAACAGATAAGCAAAATTTACCAATTCATATCATAGAATCAGCAGCAAAATTATGTGTTGATTTTTCTATTAAAGCTAGTGGAGATTATAAAGTTGATTATACTAAACGAAAATTTGTTAAACTTCAAGATGGCTCAAATGTTTTTTATGATAAATATAGCACAATATCTGTAACAAAAGAGGGTGTGGAGATAAGGGAGTAGGGGCAATTCTTTATGATTGCCCTAAAATTTATTTAATTTAACTGATGTTATACACTTTTGTAGGTTTGGTGAAACCAAACACTTAATAATTTAATATATTGTATCAATTTGTATATTTTACATATCTACCAAATATCTATTTTTTTCTAAACTACGTAACATATCAGTAATTCAAATCTTTAGCTTCTAAAACAGAGGCTAAAGCATCAATCTTACCATAAGAATATAGCTTATTCCATCCGTTAGAATCATAAGATACATCACCAATTTTTTGAGCTTTATTTGTAATAATATCTCTAACCTGTTTTGGTGTAATATTTGGATTAACACTATACATAAGTGCTACTATACCTGTTACTATTGGCGAAGCAGCAGATGTTCCCTGAAAAAAGATATATTTTGAATTTAATAAATTTGTATTATCTTGCATATCACTAAAAGTATCATTTGTTGTTACTACTCCGATTCTTTCTCCTGCAGGTGCTAAAATATCAATATTTGAACCATATGATGAATATGATGATTTGGTATTATATTCATTACTTGAACCAACGCCAATCACCCACTCAAGTTCAGATTCATCATTTATCCATGGTCTATCAAGGCTGTTTCCCTCATTTCCAGAAGCAAAAACTATAGTGATTCCATCATCATAAAGCTTTTTAATTTTATTTGCAACAGCATCAGATACATTATTTGTACCCCAACTACAATTTATAACCTTTGCACCATTTCTTTGTGCATAATCAAATGCTTCTATTGTATCTATATCACTAATATATTCATTATCTTTTATTACAATAATTTTTGATTTTGGTGCAACACCCAAAGAGCCTAATGAGTTAGATGATGCAACGATTAAACCTGTTGTAGATGTTCCATGAGAGACATCAAAAATATTTTTTGAAACATCTGAAGTTTTTGTTACAGAGTAGTAACTACTAATAATATTATCCTTTAAATCCTCATGAGTTACATCAAAATTATTATCTATTATAGCAACAATTACACCCTCTCCTTGTGTTATTTCCCAAGCTTCTGAAATTTTGGCAGAAGATTGAGAATCTATATTATATTTATTTATAAAATTATTATCTGATGGATACTCTATATGCCATGCATATTTCCTAAATGGATCTATCGTTGATAGTGATGATTCTGATTTGCCTTGTTCCTCTTTTGGATTAGTAGTATTATTGCTAATGTTGTCTGTTATCTCTTTATCCTCTATTGGCGTTGTCTTTATATCATCACTTCCACCACTACATCCTATAAACCAAAAAGTTATTACAGATAATAATATGTTCTTTTTCATCTCATAAACCTTTGTTTAATAAAATTTGGATTAGAAGATTTTACACCATTTTCTTTATATAATTGTGCTGATACTACAAATATATCATCTCTATTTTGGATACGCAATAAATAAAATGATTCTCCAACTGTTTTAATTAAACTAAGTGGATATTTTGATAATATTTCATCAATTTTAATATCTTTATCAAGTTGTACAATTATCTCATCTGTTGTTCCCAGTTTTCTTTGATATTGGTCTATAAAATAATCAATATCATTATTGATTGATTTTTGAGTTTTTAGTGGTTGTAGATAAATTTTATTACCATCTTGATAATAAAAATTTTTGGCATTTAAAAGAGAAAACGCAAAAAGTAGCAAAAAATTATATTTATATTTCATATAAATCCTTATAGAGTTAATATTTAGATTCCGTGTCAAACACGGAATTATACAGTTTTATCTAATTTAAAATTTACTTCCCATTGAGAATTCAAATGAACTAGTACTATCACCTATCTCATCATCTAACGCTTTTGCAAACACTAGATTTATTGGTCCAAATCCTGATTGCCACTCTATAACAACACCAGCAGAGCTTCTTTTTATCTCATCAAAGCTATCTTCTCCTATCATACCATAATCATAAAAACCTGTTAATCTCATTTTGGCTGCTTCTGATAGAGGGATACTCGCTTCTATACTTGTTGTAAAAGTTTGAAGTCCACCTAATCTTCTGTCTTCTGCATCTCGTGGAGATAGTGAATATGCGTTATATCCTCTTAAACTACCGATACCACCCATAAACAGTTTTTCTGCAATTGGAACATACCCATTATCATCTACATATGTAGCTCTTGCTTTGTATCTTAAGATTAAGTCATAATCTATAATATCAGACATTCCATAATATAAACCAAGTTTACTTTTATACTTTATAAAATCAGCATCTCCTGTAAGACCTGCAAATTCAACATTAAGACCTGCAATTACACCTTCTCTTGGTGTATAATAATCATCTGTATTATCAAATGTAAATCCAGCAAGTAAAGAGCCTTTTGTATATGTACCTGTGAATATATCATCAATCAAAAGACTACCATTTAATGAATTTTCATTTGTTGTTTCTGTAAAATCTGTATCAACATAAGATAATCCTAAAGATGTATAAAGGTTTCGTGTGAATTGTTTTCCAACAACTACGCTTCCACCAATTTGGTCTTGATCATAATCAACATACTCATAATCCCTTTTATAAAGGCTAAATCCTACACTATATTCACTATCAAAGATTCTTGGATTTGCAAATGATAAGTTATAATTTGTAGAAATTTTTGATACATCAAATCCTAAACTTGCATTGATACCAGATCCAAAAATATTTTTATCCGATACACTAGCATTTAACATAAATCCTTCATAACTACCATAACCACCACCTGCACTAATACTTCCTGTTGCTGTTTCTTTAACATCCACAAGAAGATTCACTTTATCTGCTGTTACTCTTTTTGGTGTGATTGTAATTTTTTCAAAGAAACCAGTTCTCCCTAATGCACTTTTACTATCTTTTAAATCTGTAGCACTAAAATTATCACCTGGAGCTAGATATATATATCTTCTTACAACACTATCTTTGGTGCTTGTATTACCAGATATTAAAACATCATTAATAGTCACTTTTTGACCAGTTACTATGCTATATGAAATTCCAACAGTTTTATTTTTGGTATCTTTTTGAAATTTTGGATTTACTTTTGCATAAGCATAACCTAAGTTGCTAACTTCTGTAGTGATATATTTAATATCTTTTCTCATTTTAGATATATTAAATACCTTACCTTTTAACAATGATAACTCATCTTCAATAGCAGATGTATCTAATCCTCTTACATTGTTAATTACTTTAACACTAGATACTCTATATTGAATTCCCTCTTTTATTACATAATTAACCTCTGCATTATATGACCCAAAATCCACATGCATCACTGGTTTGCTAACTGTAACATCCAAATAACCTTGTTCAAGATAAGCATCTTTTGCACGATAAGCATCATAAGATAGTTGTTTAATATTAGCATTCCCACTATTTCTTCCAGGTAACCAACCTAGAGATTCAGCTTCTTTATTTGCTAGTTTTTTTTCTATATCACTTTTGCTAAGAGCTTTTGCTCCCTCAAAATTAACCTTCTTAATTGTAATTTTTTCACCCTTGTTTACATCAAAGATAACTGCTACCCCATCATGAATAGTCTCTGTTTTTACTTTAACAATAGTATCATAGTAACCTTCTGCTTCTACTCTTGCCACAAATGCTTTTTTAGCTTTTGCTACAGCTCTTTTAGAATAAAAATCACCCCTTTTAAGACCTAAAGATGAAAGTAATTTAATCCCATCATCCCCAGAACCATACCCTTGTACCTTAATATTAGTAATAGCACTTTTTTCCTTGACATGATAAACAAGACCACCTTTGCCAACTCTCTCTACAGATACATCTTTAAAATAACCCTGTGCAAAAAGTTTTTTAACTGAACTATTTACGGTTAAAGCATCAAGATTATCTCCTATATGTACATCTGCTACCTCTGAAGCAACTGAAGGTGAAAGATGAACCAGACCATCAAATTTAATACTAGTAATTTTTTGTGACATGAGTAATGAACTCGTGATAAGCGATAATGCAATAATCTTTTTCATAGTTAAATAATATCCTCTTTTTTATATAAAGTTTAAATTACTCATAGTTTATCTCATTTTGGCTAAAAGTTAATAATAAATAGAAAAAAAATATCAAATTAACTTGAATGATGATATAATCCACCTCTTAAGATTACACTAAAGAATAAGGATATATCTATGCAAAAAGTTACTGTTGGTATTATTGGATTAGGGCTTATGGGTGGATCTATTGGATTAGCAATAAAGTCTTTAAATAAAAATTATCATTTAATAGGTTTAGATCATAATAAAAATCATTGTTCAGAAGCTCTAAAATTAAAATTAGTTGATGAGATTTCACAAACAATGGATAATATAGAAAATTGTGATATTATCTTTTTATCAATACCTGTTGATGGAATCATAAAAGTTATACAAAATTTAAAAAATTTAAAGAAAAATTGTACTGTAATAGATTTAGGAAGTACAAAATATAAAATTACAAAATCTGTACCAAAGAATATTAGAGCTAATTTTGTGGCAGCCCATCCAATGACAGGAACAGAAAACTTTGGACCATCTGCTGCATTTTGTAAATTATATCAAAATAAAGTTGTTGTATTATGTGATTTGGAAGATTCAGGAGAACATCAACAAGATACAGCAAAGAATTTATTTAATGATATTGGTATGAATATTGTATATATGAATTCTAAAGACCACGATAAACATGCTGCATTTATATCTCATATGCCTCATGCTATGAGTTACGCTTTAGCAAATTCTGTGTTAAATCAAGAAGATCCAAAAAGTATTTTAGCCATGGCTAGTGGAGGGTTTGAAAGTATGAGTAGAATTGCAAAAAGCTCATCTAATATGTGGGAAGATATATTTAGACAAAACCGTGATAATACTATAGATGCTATTAAATGTTTCTCTAAAGAACTGGATTATTGCCAAAGATTACTGGAAAATGAACAATATGAAGAGTTAAACCACTGGATGAAACAAGCTAATATTTTACATAAGATTTTTAAGTAAATTTATGAAAATAGAATCTCTAAAAAAAAGTGAGTTAGTTAATTATTGTAAAAGTTTAGGAATTAAAACTTTTCAAAAAAATATGAATGATTTACGAGAAGAAGTCTCTTTATACCGTAAAAATGAGATTGATATATCTAAAAATAATGCAACTGACTTAGATTTATTAAAATATAAAATAAGAGAATTGGCTGATGAATATGCTAATAATTTAAATCATAAGATTATTAATCGTAGAGATGAGATGAGGTTTGATGATAACTCTCACTATTTAATTTATAA
>CAYWFW010000003.1:0-9036 GCA_964457735.1 uncultured Sulfurovum sp.
TCATATTAACATCTAACATGGTGCTAAATGCTTTATAAAAATATAATCAAAAGTATAACTTAATTGTTCTTTATAGTTAATAAATTTTTTTATTTATCTTTAAATATAATATCAACTATATCTTGTTTAAATACAATATCACCAAAACCATATTGATCAACCTCATCAACTGCTGAGGATTTAATAACTCCTAGATGATACTCATTATTCATAAAATATTGATAACCATTAATATCATGTCTTGGTTCATCAAAAAGGGACATAACTGCAAAACCAAATAAACCGTTATCAAGAAGTTGTTGTTTATTTTGCATTAACTCTTTATATACATGATTTGCTTCATCTTCCCATCCTGATAAGTCAAGTTCAGAATCATCAACATTTGAATCACCATTATCATCATTCCAAGAAGCAGTTGCTATTGCAATATATGGCATAAAAATTGGTTTATTATATTTGTCTTTTAAATATTTTGAAAGATTATTTATTCTTGTTGCCAAAAAATCTATTCCAATATCATCATTTGTATAAGGGATTTTTTTTCTATTAAATTGTGCTATCATCTGCTCAAACGAGATAAAATCTAATTTTGACAATAAAGAACCATATATATTATCTAGTTTATCCCATTCATACTTATCTCCTAATGAACAATTTTCATAACCACATTTTGCAACTTCATAACTATCATTATTTACACTTCTACTTCCTGTATCCATCATACATAGAGAAAATTTAATATCTTTTGTATTAGATTTGATATTATCAATAGCTTTAGAGATTATATCTATAAATTTTTCTTGATTTTTTGGGTCTTCTATAATAACATTTTTATTAAATTCAGGTTCTATTACAAGAAGTATAGTACCGTCTAATTGCGATAAAAAATCTGCTACTTTATGATTGTGTTCATAATATTGTTCTATTCCATCATCATCTGGTAAGCCTCCACCTAACTCATCTGCAAAATACCAATAGTTAAAAACAGGTATATATCCCTGATTCATAGCATTTTGAATATTTTCTAAATTATGCCAACTCTCTTGCCAATATTTGGTTATCCAGTAAACTATAAATTTAGAATTTTTTAATCTTTGTTGTAAAATATCAAATTTATCTGTATCAAAATATTTTATCTCTAAATATTCAGCATTACTTTCAATATTATCATCAAGAATAAGGTCTGTAGAGTTTAACCAAATAGCTTCATTATCGTTACTTAGAAAAGAGAATGAACCACTTCCTCCAAAACCAACATTAAAAGATCTAAAGATTGATTCTGTTTGGGTATCATCTGCAGGTTCAATATGATTTTCTTCTTTATTAGGTGATACTGATTCCTCTTGAGCTTGAGATGAAGTTTCACTACTATTTGTATCTACATTTTCTGCCGTTGTATTAGATTCTTCTGTAGTATCTTGTTGAATTATATTATGCTCTTGATTATCTGTCACAATATTTACAGAGTTTGCTTCAATAGTTAAAGAATCCACGGTAATTTGTACAGGTTCATTTATTGTAATCTCTTTATTATCATCACTAGATGAATAAGTTTCAATAGGTCCACCACCTCCACAAGATATTAATAATAATAATATAAAACTAAAAAATATATTTTTAAAATTCATAATAATTTTCCTTTATGATAGAAATTGTTTTAATTTTGTAAGTTGTAGGGTGGATAAAATCCACCATTTTTTTATTTTATTGGTATTGACTTTTATCTCCACAATTTAGGAATATAGTTTTGTAAGAGATATATTTAGACTAACTCAACACCTTTATCTCCAGATTCTAAATGACCAATAACATAACCACCAGTTTTTTTACAAACTTCATCCACATTTTCAGGCTCAACTACAAGAGTCATCCCTACACCCATATTAAAAGTTCTAAACATCTCATCTTCATCTATATATTTACGCATAAAGTCAAAAATAGGAAGTAGTTTTATATCATCTTTTTTAATGATAGCTTTGATATTCTCAGGTAACATTCGTGGAAGATTTTCTACAATACCACCACCTGTAATATGTGCTAGTGCTATAATATTATCTTTATTTTCCTTAAAATCTTTAACATATATTTTTGTAGGGGTCAAAAGTGTTTCAAGTAAAGGTTTTCCATCAAAGTCATCTTCTAGTTTCATTCCAAGTTTATCAAAAAATAACTTTCTTACTAAAGAATATCCATTTGAGTGAACACCACTACTGGGAAGTGCAATCACAATCTGACCAGCTTTTACTTTTGCAATTCTGTCCATTTCACTTTTTTCTGCAATTCCAACGGCAAAACCAGCCAAATCAAAATCATCTTCACTATACATCCCTGGCATCTCAGCAGTTTCCCCACCAACTAATGCACATTCACTAATCTTACAACCTTTTGCAATACCAGATACAACAGCTTGAGCATTCTCAGGTAAAAGCTTTCCCGTTGCATAGTAATCTAAAAAGAACATAGGTGTACCAAAATTACATATTAAATCATTAACACACATTGCAACTAAATCTATACCTACAGTATCAAGCTTATTACTCTGTATCGCTAACATTAATTTAGTACCAACTCCATCTGTAGCAGATAAAATCACAGGTTCTTTATATCCTAATGGTAATTCATACGCTCCTGCAAAAGAACCAATTCCACCTATTACATTTTTATCAAATGTTGATTTTACATCGCTTTTAATCGCCTCCACAAAATCATTACCTGCATCTATATCTACACCTGCATCTTTATATGAAATCTTTGTCATTTTAATACTCTTTTTGTTTTTTTATTATTATATCTTATTTCATCTTCTGCTATAATAAATAATTAAAGGATTAAAATGAAAATATATTATTATATACAAACTGGACATAAAAAAAATCTTGATAGATTAAAAAGGGGTATAGCGTTAATTAAGAGATTAAAAGAAAATAATTTAGAGGTGGAGTTGATTTTAAATGATTTTAGAGCAGGATTAGTGGCAAAAGAGTTTGGTATTAATAATAGTATAACAGTTGAAACAATTATGGATATAGATGTTTTAATAGATAGAGGTGATACATTAATTATTGATACAGATGAAGATAAAAATAGAATTGAAGTTTATTCAAAAGAATATAACCTTTTTAGAATAACAGATGATATTAATGATATTTCAAGATACGGTGAAAAGGTTATTAATATTGCTCAATCACCTTTAGTTGATAGTTATTATTTAGAAAAAAAAGATAAAGTTGAGAGAGTTGTATTTTTTTATAGTGATAGTGATTCTACAAAAGAGATATTAAAGCATAGTGAATTTTTTAAAGAGTTTAATTTTGATTTGATATTAGGTAACTATTTTTATTTAGGATATGAGGATGAATTAGCCCCTTTATTTAATAATATATATGAACCAGAAGATTATATAGATATAATCACAACAAGCCAAACTGTTATTACATGCTCTAAACAATCAGCAATAGAAGCACAAGTATCAGGTGCAAAAGTTATCTATATACAAGATAATTTTGATGTGAATAAAATAAAAGATGAGTTAAAAAAAACCTATAAAAAAAAGGATATAGAGATAAATAAAGCAGTTAATATGCTTCTTTCAAAACTAAAATAAATCCTCAATCAGGTTGAGGACGACGAAAGTCCCTCATTCTGCACTTGATATAGAATCTAATTTTTTAAACGCTCTAGTTGTGAATCTTTAGGAACAATATAAAAGTCACTTAATTTCATAAAGCCTAAATCTGTTGTATTATCACCTGCTCCAATGCTTGATATTGGATTATATTTTTTTATCACAAATTCAACGGCAAATTTTTTATTTAAAAACTTTGGTAAAATAGCAAAAGATGAATCGTTAATATAAAGATAATACTCATCACTAATAAACTCTTTTAGCAACTCTTCTAGTTTTATATTTTTACTGGTATTATCTCTATCTTTTTTATTATAGATGCTTATATAATATTTATCAATTATCTTAACAACAATACCGTGACCCTCTGAATAATTATCTTCTATTAGAGAGTTTGCATTTTGATATAAATTATCTATATTTAGTTTTAGTGAATTATAACTATTTTGCATAATCTCTTGCCACTGTTTATCCAAAGTATTATTATATATTATCTCTGCACCAAAGTTTAATATAATCATATCAATCTTAGATGTATAAGATTTATCTCTATAAAAATGGGTTCTCTTATATGATTCAAAATTTCTTGCTGTTGTGGGGATAAATGAAATTTCATCACTTTGAATCATTGCATCAAGCCAAATCTTTGTACTTTTGTAGATATAAGATAATGGTTCCTCTTTTTTATTTACACCCCAAAGGATAGTCTGTTTTGTAAAGTCTGTTTTTCTTGCAGTTTGCATTAGAGTATCATCAATATCACTAAAAAATAGCAACTTTTGTGATAGATTAAATTTGTCCATATATATTCTCTCTTCTTATAATATTCTTTGCCCAATTTAGGTGTGTACTTTTCTCATACATTGAGCCATTATATGAGATTATCGCTTGTGTTGTATTTAATAACTCTTTAGCAATTATATAATCATTATTTAAAACTTTATAAGCATTATGGATAATATCAATTTGCGAAGGATTTATGATGGTTTTGTTAAATATTCCCAATGCTGTATCTTCTGCCAACTCTTTAATCAAAATATCAGACTCTTTAAAACTATTAAAAACTGGGGCAGAAACTTGATATTTACAAGGTTTAAATATATTTATAATGGTTGAATAGATTAGATTAAATGGCATATATTCATATATAGTTTTTGTTGTTGTTCGTCTGATATGAAGAATGTTTAAAATATCCTCTCCACCAACTCTAATACAAATTATTTCATCTTTGAATGGGTCAAGCATATTTCTAATAATGGTAAGATTGTTAAAATTAAAAACATCAATAGTTTCAAGCGTTGGCATCAAATGAAAATCTTTGTTAATTAATAAATGTAGATATGTTGGCAAGTTATTAACTGTAATTTTAGGTAACACAAATCCATCAACTCTTTTTATATGTTTTAATTCTAATATTTTTCTAAGATTTTCTATATTTCTAGGTCTAAAAAAAACCAATAACTCTTTTCTCTGATATATTTTTAAAAGCTCTTTAACTCTTATCATCGCATCTTGAACCTCATCTTCTGCAATAGAATCCTCAAGACATATCACAACAGATTTAAGATGGGGATATATATTATCAATCACAACATTAAAAAGGTGTTTATGAGTGGCAGGGACATAAAGAGTCGCTCCCATCTCTAAATAATCTATTTTTCTCATATTACTCCTTTATAATTCCAACTACACTATATGGCAAATTTTTATCCTCTTCAATCCTAATATTTTTTTCCATAGCCAATTGTTTGATATGAGTTATATCTGGCGAATCTATATCTTTTACAATAATCAAATATGGGTCTCGTCGCAAAAGCACTCTTGTAGATTCGGCAATTCCAGGTTTAATATGATTTATATGTTTTATATTAAATTTATCTTGAAGCACTCTAATATATTCCTTAGTCTCTTTTGCTAAAGATATATTTTTACCAATTACATCTGAAATATCTTCTATTAAGTGCATCTGCTTTACAATAGTATCTATAAAAAATTGGCTCAAATCACTATCTTTATATTCTTTATAAAATTTTACACCATGAAACTGATTTTTATCTGTATAATTTTTATCTAAAACACTTCTACTAACAAGCCCTGATACAGTTGAATTTAATGCAGAACTAGGGATAAAATAATCATCATTTGTTGCACTCACATCGGCTTTTCCTGCAATATCTGCTAAAACGTGAAGTTTGCTTGAGATATTAGTATTATTTTTTTGATTATATAAAGCTATAAATTTATCTAGTTCAGCTTTAATCACGCCTTTTCCTGTCCATCCATCAATAAAAACTATATTTGGATTTTTATGTTTCTTAATAATAAAATCAAGAGCATTATTATCTATCTCACGGTCTCGTATAATTGATATTGAATAGTGTGGAATATCTTGATTAAATATCTCTTTTAAGGCTTTTTTGAGTAAAACTCCAATTGGTGTTCCTGCTCTTAAAAGTGACACTAAAACCACATCTTTTTGATTTGAGATATATTTTGCTAAAGTAAGAATATCGTTTGCAAGTCTAAGTTTACTATTCTCAAGAGAAGTGTAAAAAAGCTCAAGATACTCTTTTGATGGCTCATATTCTGGCGAAAGCATTTGAGAATAGTGCATACCATCTCTAATATTTTGCTCTTTTGTTTTAATATCTGTAAACTCAATATCTATTTGAGTAACCAAAAATTCCACATCTTCACTATTATAACTTCCACTAAAAATTTTCATATTTATATATCCATATTAGAGTATTTATTTTATATTATACATAAAGATTATGAATAAACAGAGGTATTTTTAAAATTTAATATCTCTTGAAATTGGCAAAAGAAATAACTTTTTAATAATATGATGTTGAGGTACAAAAAGTATAAAATAAGGAGGTTTTCTTTAACTATGAGATTCCAGTAAAATTATGGTGGATAGAGGGGGATTCGAACCCCCGATAGCTTAACACTATACCCGCGTTCCAGGCGAGCTGATTCAACCACTCTCACATCTATCCAAGAACCAAAGTATATCATAAATAAATTTATTTAAACTAATATCTATATGATTGTAGAACCTTTTTTATCCTCTTTCTTTATATAAACAGCACCAAAGAATTTATAAAATGGGTTGAGTTTCTAATTTAGATTTTAACATATTTTCAATCTCATCAGAAATATCAGGATTATCTTTTAGAAATATTTTTACTTTCTCTTTTCCTTGACCTATTTTAGTTTCATTATAGCTAAACCATGAACCACTTTTTTGTATAATATCAAATTTAACAGCATAATCGATAATCTCACCATATTTTGAGATACCCTCACCATAGATAATATCAAATTCTGCTTGTCTAAATGGTGGAGCAACTTTATTTTTAACAACCTTTGCTCTAACTCTATTTCCAATTGGATTATCTCCATTTTTTAGTGTTGCAATTCGTCTAATATCTATTCTAACAGATGAATAAAATTTAAGAGCATTTCCTCCTGTGGTCGTTTCTGGCGATCCGTAGCCCATTGTCCCTATTTTCATACGGATTTGATTAATAAATATCACACTTGTATTTGTTTTATGTAAAATACTTGTTATTTTTCTAAGTGCTTTACTCATCAATCTAGCTTGAAGACCAATCTGTTGGTCTCCCATCTCTGCATCAATTTCTGCTTTTGGAGTTAATGCTGCTACAGAATCTATAATAATTAAATCAAGAGCATCACTTTTGATTATAGTTTCTAAAATATCAAGGGCTTGTTCTGCAAAGTCTGGTTGAGATACAAATAGATTTTCAATATCAACACCTAAATTTTTAGCATATACTATATCAAGGGCATGTTCTGCATCAATAAAAGCACACACTTTATCCATTTTTTGAGCAGAAGCAATGGCAGATAAGGCAAGAGTTGTTTTACCTGAACTCTCTGGTCCATATACTTCAATAACTCTTCCAACTGGTAAACCACCAATTCCAAGTGCAATATCAAGCCCAATTGAGCCAGTACTAATAGCTTCAATAGGTTCAATCTCTTTATCGCCTAATCGGATAAGACTACCTTTACCAAATGTTTTATCAATATGTTTGATTGCCATATCTAAAGCTTTTCTTTTACTATCATCCATAATTTATCCCTCTTTAAATTTATTAACTATCTCATTAATAGTTATAGGTTTACTAAAATAATATCCTTGACCTGTATCACATCCTAACTCTTTAAGTAACTGTTCTTGTTCAAAAGATTCTATACCCTCTGCAATAGTTTCATAACCTAACTCATTTGCTATTAATACTATAGATTTTATAATTTTATTATTAGTACTATTTTCTTTAATATCATCTATAAATGACTTATCTATTTTTATTGCAGATAGTGGCATTTTACTAAGATAACTCAAAGAGGAATAACCAGTTCCAAAATCATCTATAGATATACTAAAACCTTTTTGCTTAAATTGATTTAAAAGTTTAATCCCTTGTTGAATATTATTCATTAAATATCTCTCTGTTATCTCTATCTCTATATTTGAAGTTGATAGCTTATATTTTGTTAAGATGATTAAAAATCTATCTAAGAGTGTATCATTAAATTGTAAGGTAGATACATTAACGGCAATATTTTTAAGTATTATCCCAGCTTCTCTAAGAGTTATAAATGCTTTACAGCTCTCTTCAAATACAAAATCTCCAATAGCTATTATATCCAGTGACTCCTCTGCTATTGGAATAAATTTTTCAGGTGATATTGAGCCAATCTTTTTATTTTCCCATCTAATTAGAGCTTCTGCACTAATAATTTTTCCTGTTTGAAGATTATATTTAGGTTGATATAGCAGATAAAGCTCTTTATTTTGAAGAGCTGTTTTTAGTGCATTTTGAATCTCTAATTGCTTATGACTTTCAATTGATAACTCTTGTCTATAATATAAAAAGTTATTAAAGATAGATTCTTTTTTGGCATAGCTCATAATATTATAAGCATTTTTGATTATCTCATCTTTACTTGTAGCATCATAAGGATATATAGCTATACCAATAGTGACGGTTATTTTTAAGGTATTTAAGTTTACAATAATAGCCTCTTGTAATGAATCTATTATCTTTTGAGCTATTGCCCCTGGATAGTTTTTATTTTTAATATCTTTTAAAATAATAATAAAACTATCATCAGTCCATCTAAAAAGAATATGATTATAATCAACAACCTTAGCAAATCTTGATGCTACTATTTTTAACACTTCATCTCCAATAGTATGTCCAAAATAATCATTAATTGACTTTAGTTTATCTATATCGATAAAAAGTATTGCAAACTCCTCTTTGAATTTTTTTGAGAGATAAATAATTTCATTAAGCTCTCTATTTAGACTTAATTTATTAGGCAAACCAGTTAAATCATCATTATATTTAAGATATTTACTTCTTTTTTGA
>CAYWFW010000004.1:0-4245 GCA_964457735.1 uncultured Sulfurovum sp.
TTAAACTAGATATTATAGATAAATATTTTATTAAAAATAATTTAGATTATCCTCTAAAAGAGTTATTAAAAACCAAAACTAATCCTTGGTATTTTTTGATGGGACTAAGCCTATATGTTCCCACTCTTTTTTATTCATTAACCTAAGGAGATATTTTGATAATAGCAAAAAATATAGAACAACTATATAAAGCAAAAAAAGATTTAACTGGTTCTATCGGTTTTGTACCTACAATGGGAGCATTACACAATGGACATATATCTTTAATTAGACAAGCTAGAGATGAAAATAAAATAGTTATAGTATCTATTTTTATTAATCCTACACAATTTTTAGAGGGTGAAGATTTTTCTGTATATCCACGTAAAGATGAAGCAGATATAGAGATTTGTAAAATGTCAAAAGTAGATATTTTGTTTATGCCATCTATTGATAGTATGTATAAAAAAGATGAATTAACAATTATGGCTCCTGCAACTGCTGGATATATTTTAGATGGAGCTTCAAGACCAAAGCATTTTGATGGTATGCTACAAATTGTTATGAAACTCTTAAACTTAACATCTGCCACTAAAGCATATTTTGGTAAAAAAGATGCTCAACAGTTAGCGTTGATAAAACAGATGGTCAATCATTATTTTTTAGATGTAGAGATAATTGAATGTGAAATCATAAGAGAGTGTAATGGATTAGCAATGAGTAGCAGAAATAGTTATCTATCTCCTGAGGATAAAATAAGAGCATTAACTATTTTTCAATCATTAAATTTAGCAATATCAATGATTTTTAAGAAAGAATTAAATACAAATGTAATAAAACAGGAGATGAAAAAGGTACTCTCAAAGGTTGATAAGATAGAGTATGTTGAGATAGTTGATAGAGATTTTCATTCATTAGAGAGCGTTGAGCTTCAAAAAACAATTATACTTGTGGCTGTTTATATTGGTGACACAAGACTGATAGATAATATTTGGATTTAAGGAACAATAATAATGTTTAACACGATTAAAGAGGATTTTGCAAATGTCAAAAGAAATGACCCTGCATTACACTCTACATTTGAGCTATTTTTTAATTACCCTGGGTTATGGGCATTGTTTTTTCATAGAATGGCATATAAATTATATGGATATGGTCTTAGATTTCTACCAAGATTTATATCTGCTATTGGACAATTTTTAACAACAATTGATATTCACCCAGCAGCAACTATTGGTAAAAGAGTTTTTATTGACCATGGTGTGGGTGTAGTTATTGGAGAAACTGCTGTTATAGAAGATGATGTATTGATATATCAACAAGTTACACTAGGAGGCGTTAGCTTAACTCATGGAAAAAGACACCCAACAATTAAAAAAGGTGTAGTGATTGGAGCAGGAGCAAAAATTTTAGGAAATATTACTATAGGTGAAAATTCAAAGATTGGAGCAAACTCTGTGGTGATTAAAGATGTTCCTTCAGATTCTACAGCAGTTGGAATCCCTGCAAGAGTTATAATTAGAGGATTTGATAAAAGCCCACTAAGTCATAATAAAATACCAGATATTAACAAAGAAATTTTTGAATATCTTATCAAAAAAATAGCTGTTTTGGAACATACTATAAAAACTGGTGATACAGATTTAATGGATAAAGAGGATGATGAACTAGATGAGATATATAACACATTTTTGAAAACTATGGAGAATTAGAAGAAAGATATTTTAATATAATAAAAGATGAGAAAAAATTCGATAATAATCAAAATTATATTAGAATATTTCTGCTTATTACACCTCTAGTATACATTCCCTCTTTTCAAGACTATAAAAGAACCAACAAATTTAAAGAAAGCCCCCTTATTTTACGAGATTTAGAATAATTGCGAATAGTGTAAATGGGGGGGGTATTCTCCAATTTTTTGAATTATTTTTGCCTCTATCAGATTACTTTAAAAGTGGTGAGTTGTCACCAGACTTGGGACTTGCAATTTAAGCTACCTTTAAGCCAACCTTACAATCCATATTCCGTTCCATTTCTAGTCCATAAAGTTCTCTCCTTTGAACTTGCATAGTAGTTCCTATATTTTCTCTACTCCACTCATTAATCATATTAATATTAACACTCTCTAAAGCATCTTTTAGTAGTGCCGTTGTTTTCTTTGAAACCATTGCACCAAGAGATAGTACAAGACTAGTAAAACTGCTTTTTGACTGTTCTTTTTCTAAAAACTTTAATTTGCCAAATAGTGATTCTATAAGTTGGCTACTATGTAGCAATCTCTCATCTTCATTACAAACTTTTTGTTGCTTTTTTATAAAACTTAAGATTTGAGTAGCTAATCCTTTTGCTTCAGCTGTTTTTATCTTTAATAATTTATATCCATATAGTTCATAAAATTTCTCATAGCTATTGCTTTGAAGACCATGAATATTCATAAATCTTTCAATCAATTCAAATACCATTACCATCTCGCTCCATGCCTCTATATCATCTTTGAAGTTTATAATATCACCAATAACACTTTCTAGTTTTTTTTCATCTTCGGTCTTGATTTGACTCTTTTGAAGTTGATGATATTTTATTAATATTTTATCTCCCCATCTCACTAAACCCTCTATATTCATATATCTTGCTTTCTCTTTTTGCTTAGGTGGTCTATATCCTGCTTGGCTTGAATGTTGTAGTTTTTTAGCTATATAATTTGCAAGAATTTTAAATTCACTCCATTTGCTATCTTTTTCAAGTAACTTTTTCATAATTAATGCAATTTTATGTTTTAAATCATAAATATGTACTGTATTTAGGGATTCTTCTTTGAATAGCCTAACTCCCAATTTTATATCACTTCCCATATCAGAGACTATCGCCCTTGGTTCTCCTGTTTTTTTAGATGCCTCTTTTAGTTGTTCATATACTATTGCTCCTGTTGAACTTTTTACAGGTTGTACATCTATAATCTCCATATCCTCATATTTCAATGCTCTATTTTTTGGTAAATCTTTTGCTCTTATCCCAATTATTAGTAATAGTTTCTCTTTACCTAGTTGGATAGAATGGTCTATTATATATATCCAATCTTTTGCTATTGTCTGTTTTTTAGTGAGGTTATAATATCCTAGTTTTAACATCCATAATTTTCCTGAATTTATTGATGGTGTTCTTTTTAGATTAAATATTAGAGGTAGTATTTTTGATGCTGAGTTCATACTTAGAGAGTATTGTAGTACTAATTTGATATATTTATTGATGGTTTTTAAAGAATATGTATAGTTTTTAGCTTTAATCTCCTCTTTTTTAACTTTTACTAGAACTATTTTTTTTTAGTTTAAGCTCTTCAATCTCTTTTAGTCTATTTTCAGTTCTTAAAGCTCTCTCTTTCCACATCTCTTTTCTATGTTTTAAATCATTGATTTGATTCTTTGCTCTTTTTAAATCTTTTCTTGTCTCAATGTATTTAGCTTTCCAGTTATCACGACTTTTTTCAAAAAAAACTACTAGCTTTTTTAAAGGGCTTTTATATGGTGTTTCTCTCATTATCTCTTCTTTATTTTTGGAATAAATCTTGTGTTTATTTTTATAGTATTTTTGCTTAGAGTTTACTTAAATTGCAAGTCCCACGCCTGACCCGTAACCAGCTTAAAATTGACTTAAACTGCAAATCCCACACCAGATTCATACCATTAGCAAAAATTAATCTCCACCACCATCTCCTCCTCCATCACTATCAAAAAAAGATGAGTCATCATATGAACCACCTCTATTACGAGAGTTCCTATTTGTTGTTTTAAATGCCCAAACAATAATTAACATAACTAATATTGTTACTACAATCATTTCTAAATCCATTTTTTATCCTTTTTCTTATATAGGGTGCGTTGAAAACTGCACCCTATAAATGTTAAACTCCAAATCCTCTTAACTCAACCTCAACCTTGCTTATTTTATTTTTAGCATCTTCTAACCCTTTTCTATTTGTTGCCAAAACCTCAGCAGGAGCATTAGCCACAAATCTCTCATTATTCAACATTCCATTAAGCTTATTTATCTCTTTTTCAAGCTTCTCTTTTTGACGAGTTAGTTTAGTAATAATAGGTTTCATATCAATCTCACCAGTTGGTAGATAAACTTCAAGATTATCAGATACATCTGTAATGCTATTTTCCACTTTTGCATCTACATACTCTATATCTTTAACTTTTGCTAATCTTTGGATAAATGGTTTTGCCATATCTTTATCTATATTTTTATTTAATTTAATATAGG
>CAYWFW010000005.1:0-5688 GCA_964457735.1 uncultured Sulfurovum sp.
AGCTTAATAGGTATTGATACAACATTTAAGATAAGTAATAACACTATCTTAAAGATGGAGTATGCACAAACTAATAAAATTGATGTAGATATAAAGAGTAAGGGTAGTGCAAAATTTTTGGAGATTGATCATCTATCTAAGGGGCTTCATATGAGAGCTTATTATAGAGAACAGGACTCTAATTTTGGGTTAGGTCAAATTAGCTCTAGTTTGGGTGCAACAAAAAAGATGGGGCTAGAGATAAATAAAAGATTGAAAAATCGTATAAATATAAGAGCCAATCTATATAGAGATACTGATATATTAAATAGTACAAATCAAGATAGTATGGATATAAAACTTGAGATAGACAGAACTTTATGGAACTCTTATATCGGTTATAGATATGCAAAACAAACAGATAAAATCTCCGTCAATCAACTTCTTTTGGGGGTTTCAAAATCTTTTTTTAATCAAAAATTAAAACTATTTTCAACTTATGATTACTCCTTTGATAATCATAATGATACTATCTATCCTACAAAAACAACAGTGGGGCTAAATTATGCGATAACTTCATCTTTAAGCCTTTTTGGTAATTATGAGTGGAGTCAAAAATATAATTTAGCTAATATTGGAATGAGATATAGCCCATGGAGTGGAATGAATATTGAAAATAGTACCATTAGTGAGGTTCATAATAATCAATCAAGAGTTTATAATACTATTGGCGTAAAGCAGAGTTATCAGGTTAATAAGGAGATAAATTTAAATTTAGGTTATCAAGAATCTAAAATAATTGATGATAACTATCTTGATATAAATTTTACAAAAGATTTAGAACCATTTAAATCATATAGTTTTGGTATAAATTACCATACAAAAATATATACAATGCTTTTTAATGCACAAAAAAGAAAATCGCTAGAAGAGGATAAATTAAATCTAACCTTAGCTTTATATATGCAAACAACAGATGATTTGGCTATTGCATTTAGTTCAGAATTTATTAGAGAATCAAATAAGATTAAAGAGGTCAAAGATATAAATACAAAACTTTTATTCGCATATAGACCAGAAGATACAGAATTTATTATTTTAGATAAACTGGAATATATCCATAAAGATAGTGGTCAAAAAATAGTAAATAATTTAAATATCAACTATATGCCAAATAATAATTATGAACTATCATTACAATATGGGTTTAAATATGTGGTTGATACTATTGATGATTTTGAATATAAAGGTATTACTCATCTTATTGGAATTGATAATAGATTTGATTTAAGCTCTAAATTTAATATAGGGATACAAGGTAGTATTTTATATTCTCAAAAATCAGATAATTTTGATTATGGAGCAGGTTTATATTTGGGATATAATATTTTTGATAACGGACTATTGGTTTTGGGATATAATATAGATGGTTTTGAAGATAGAGATTTTTCTATGCAAAACCATAGAGCCGAAGGGGCATATTTGCAATTTAGAATGAAATTTGATCAAGATACTATTAATGATGCTGTAAAGTTACTATCATGGTAACTCAAAAACTTATACTATTTTTATTATTATCTTTATCTGTTTATGGAGATTTACAATATCTAACAAGATCAATAACAACTCAAACAGCATTTGAAAGTACAAATAAAAGATGGTGGTATCCTAGGGATGATACAAGTAAAAGAGTTAATATAGGTTTTGATTTTCCATTTAATGGTAACTCATATAATAAAATCAGAATTAATACAAATGGAGCATTAACATTTGGAAGTAATGGATATTTTGACTATAAAAATCAAGCATTGTCATATAAAGAGTTAAGTATATATCCATATTGGTATGATTTTAATCCTGAAAGGGGTGGTTCTATAAGATATGGAAATTTGGGAACAGGAGATGATAAAAGATTAGTTATCACTTGGCAAGACCTCCCGCGATATAAAAATAGTAATAATTATTCAGTACAGGTTGTTTTGTATGCAGATGGTAGTATAAGATTTAGATATGATTCTTCAACAGATGCATGGAGTGAGGTAAATAGCACAGGGTGTTCCCGACATAATTGGACATGTAAAGGTGCAACTATTGGTGTAGAGGAGGATAGCTCTCATTATGATGAGTACTCTTATAATCATTCAATTGACCCCTTATTAGATATTTTATACTCTCCTATAAAAAATATAGATATAACAAAATCATCTTGTGTAATAAAAGATTCTATTAATGGTGTAAATAATCCAAAACGGATACCAAATGCCACACTAAGATATACTTTTGAAATAACATATAGAGGTGGTATTGATGCAACTGATGTAATTATTAATGATAAATTGAGTGATAAGTTTGATTTTAGTACTATTAAACATCTACAGATTCAAGATGGCATTTGTGATTGTTTGGGAGTAACTTCTGCAGATAATAATGGCGTAAATGGTTCAGATGATGGGACTAATCCAGTAAAATTAGATTTTGGTACTGTAAGATTAGGAAGTATCACCAACCCGACTAAAGAGTGTGGTTATTTTGAGGTAAATATTAAATAAATCGTGGTATAATAAAATATTATAAAAGGAGATTTGAGTGAAAAAATTATATATTATCAGACATGCCAAATCTAGTTGGAAAAATGGTGAATTAAGTGATTTTGAAAGAGGACTAAATAGAAGAGGAGAGAAAGATTTAAAAACAATGACTTCTTATATGTCATTAAAAGATATAAAAGTTGATTTGATTTTATCTAGTTCTGCACTTAGAGCTCAAATTACAGCAGATAAGATTGCAAAAAAAACAAATTATAATAGTAAAATTCATTATATGAAGGAGTTATATATGGTTCGCCCAGAAAAACTGATGGATATTATAAAATTACAAGATGACCAATATGAAAGTATTTTTATTATAGGACATAATCCTGAACTTACAGAGATTGCAAATATACTTTTAGAAGATGAATTTATTAAAATGCCAACTCTTGCTATCTTAGCGATTGATTTAAATATAGATAATTGGGAAGATATAACTCCAAATTGTGGTAAAGTAGATTTTTACATATACCCTAAGCAATTTCAATACTATATGCCAAAGCAAATACGATCTATTTTAGAATAGATGATATTATATTTTTTAACTGTTATTAATTAGTAATCTTATAATGATATAATGTCACAATTAATTATAAGGATAAAATATGAGAATAAAGAAAAAAGCATTAACGTTTGAAGATATATTATTAGTACCACAATATTCAGAAGTTCTTCCAAAAGAGGTAAGTACAAAGAGTATGCTTACAAAAAGAGTATCCTTAAATATTCCTATGGTATCAGCAGCTATGGATACAGTTACAGAGTATAAAGCATCTATCGCAATGGCAAGACTTGGTGGAATTGGAATTATTCACAAAAATATGGATATAAAAACTCAAGCGATGCAAATAACAAAAGTTAAAAAATCTGAAAGTGGTATTATTATTGACCCTATATTTATAGCTCCAGAGGCAACTGTTGAAGATGCTGATAAATTGATGGGTGAGTTTAAAATATCAGGTATCCCTGTAGTTGATGAGAATAGAAAACTTTTAGGAATTATTACAAATCGTGATATGAGATTTATTACAGATTTATCAATTTTAGTATCAAGTGTAATGACAAAATCTCCACTAATTACTACAAAAGCTGGTACAACACTAGAAGATGCTGCAAAAATCTTACAAGAACATAGAATAGAAAAACTTCCAATCGTTGATGAAAATGAGATTTTACAAGGGTTAATTACAATCAAAGATATTGAAAGAAAAATTCAATTTCCAAATGCAAATAAAGATGAATTTGGAAGACTTAGAGTTGGTGGTGCAATTGGTGTTGGGCAACTTGACCGTGCAAGAGCATTGGTTGAAGCTGGTTGTGATGTGATTGTCTTAGATTCTGCTCATGGTCATTCAAAAGGTATTATTGATACTGTTATTGCTATCAAGGCAGAGCTTGATATTGATGTTGTTGCTGGAAATATTGCAACAGGAGAGGCAGCACAAACTCTTATTGATGCTGGAGTTGATGCTCTTAAAGTTGGAATAGGGCCAGGAAGTATCTGTACAACTAGAATTGTTGCAGGTGTTGGTGTGCCTCAGATTTCAGCTATTGATGAGGTTGCTCAGGTGGCAAATCAGGCAGGAGTTCCTGTTATTGCTGATGGTGGGATTAAATACTCTGGTGATATTGCAAAAGCATTAGCAGTCGGAGCAAGTAGTGTGATGCTTGGTTCTGCATTAGCTGGAACAGAAGAAGCTCCAGGCGAAACAATCTTATTTAATGGTAGAAAATTTAAAAGTTATCGTGGAATGGGAAGTATCGGAGCAATGACAAAAGGGAGTACTGATAGATATTTTCAAGAGGGAACAGCTACTGATAAACTTGTAGCTGAAGGGATTGAAGGAAGAGTACCTTATCGTGGTAGCATATCAGAAATAATTCATCAAATGATTGGTGGACTTCGTTCATCTATGGGTTATTGTGGCTCAAAAGATATAAAAACTTTTTGGGAAAAATCTGAATTTGTAGAGATTACAAGTGCAGGACTTAAAGAATCTCATGTTCATGATGTAACAATAACAAAAGAATCTCCAAATTATCATTCGTAGTAATATTATTTAGCTTATTTGGTGGGTTGCACCCACCCTACAAAAATAGGAGTAGAATTATGTATATAGAGTCTATTAGTTATGAAACAAAAGGTAGATATGGCAGTGGTTGGAAAATAGATAATTGTGAATTTAATAAAATCAATTTAATCACTGGAAAAAATGCTTCAGGGAAAACAAGAGTAATTAACAGTATATTTTATTTAATTGATGCTATTAGAAATAATAAAATTAGTAAAATAAATGATAAATGGGATATTAAATTAAAACATAATAATATAGATTATATATATAAACTTAAAACAGATAGAAATATTATCTTAAATGAAACTATCTCAATGAATAATGAGATATATTTTAGTAGAGATAAAGATGGTAAAGGTAAAATAAAGTATGAGTCTAAAAAAGATTTTGAGTTAAATTTTGAGATAGAAAAAAATCAAATTTTATTAACAAACAAAAGAGATAAGATACAACATCCATCACTTGAAGCAGTATATAATTGGATAAATTCTATCTATTTATTTGAATTTGGAGATGATTTAGGGCAATATATAACATATAATAAACGAACTGTTAAAGATAATTATCCAGATGATAAAGAGGTAGTTTATAAATTTGCTAGAGGTATAGATAAGTTTGGTAAGGAATTTGAACAAAAGATTATTAAGGAATTTAATAACATAGGTTATAATATAGAAGAGATTACTTTAAAAGAGGTTGCTTTTGAAGAATTTGGATTATTTATAAAAGAGAATAAGATAGATATTTTTCAAAAAGATATTTCACAAGGAATGTTTAGGGCATTATCTCTAATTATCCAAATAACATATTTAGAATTTAAACAAAAAGAACAAATCACTATTTTAATTGATGATATTGGAGAGGGATTAGATTTTGAGAGAGCTAATAATTTAATCAAATATCTTATTAAAATAGCAGAGAAGCAAAAAAATAATATTCAACTTATTATGACAACAAATGATAGACTTGTTATGAATAGTGTCGCTTTGGAGTATTGGATTATTTTAGGAAAAGATAATCAAGGTAATATAGATTTTTATAATTAT
>CAYWFW010000006.1:0-3088 GCA_964457735.1 uncultured Sulfurovum sp.
AAAAATATCAAGATGAAAGAATTAGCGGTGTTGTTACTAAAGAAGATAGTGATGATATTATTAGCATCTTAAGTGATAATTCAGTTATATCATTAATAGACAAGATTCAAAGTTATGATGAGAATACAACAAAAAACAATACAGAAAAAATAGACAATGATGTATTGCAAAGAGTGATACCATTTGAACTATCTGGCGAAGAGTTTGCCTTTGATATTAATGATATCAATGAAATTATAAGATATTCTACTCTAACTCCTATTCCTAATACATCTGATAATATACTTGGGCTTATTAATCTTAGAGGTTCCATGATACCTATTGTCTCACTTTATGGCAGACTCGGGTTGTCGCCAAGCAAAATAAATGATGATACAAAGATTTTAATTGTAAATATTGGTAATGGCTTACAGTCGGGATTTATTGTTGATAGGATTACAGGGATTGTAGATGTAAGGGCTGAAAATATATCTGATAATTCAAAAGATAGTGATATATTTCCAGAGATTATAATATTGGAAAATGGTAATAGAATAATATTAAAAATGAATATTGATGGTATTTTAGAGTCATCAATTAAAGAGTTAAATAGTTAATTTATTGGGGATATAATGAGTAAAAAAATATTAGTCGTTGATGATTCATCATTAATCAGAAAACATATTGTTAAGCTTTTAGAAGATAATGGCTATGAATGTGATATAGCAAAAGATGGAATAGAGGCTGTTCAAAAAGCTGTTGAATATAATTATAATGCTATAACAATGGATATTAATATGCCAAAAATGAGCGGTTTAGAGGCAATAAGAGTAATTATGGATGAAAATCCAACCCCAATTTTAGTTATAAGTTCGTTAACAACAGATGGTGCAAATGAGACATTTGATGCACTTGATTTGGGAGCATTAGATTATGTGTCAAAACCTGGTCAATATAGATTGGATCTTCAAGATAATGCTCAAGAGATTATCTTAAAACTAAAAGCTATCACAAGAGTATCAAAAAGAAAATTATTAACAAGTAAACTCTCACAAACATCTCTAAGACAAGATAGACAAAAAGATAAAGCTAATAAAAATATATTTGATGATGTAGATATGCTTAAATCAAAAAGTAGTGATATTAAAAAAATAGTATTAATAGGCTCTTCTACTGGTGGGCCTGGTCTTATAGAAAAAATTTGCAAATCATTACCTCAAGATTTTCCGCATCCTGTTTGTGTTGTTCAGCATATGCCAGAACAGTTTACAACATCTTTTGCTAGTAGATTAAATTCATTAAGTAAAGTTGTCGTTAAAGAGAGCGAACATGGAGAAGAGCTTAAAAATGGAGTTGTTTATATAGCAAAGGGAGGTGCTCATTTGCAATTTAGAAAAAAGGTTTCTGGCAAAAAAGTTATCAAACATGGTGCATCTCTTAGGGATAGATTTTTTACTCCAAGCGTCGATGAGATGTTTTTGAGTGCTTTGAATGTTTTTGATGCTCAAAAGATTAATGCATTTTTACTAACTGGAATTGGAGACGATGGTGCAGAAGGTATGGTAGCTATAAAATCTAAAGGCGGTCATACAATAGGCGAGAGTCAAGAGAGTTGCACGGTATATGGTATGCCAAGAGTAGCTTATGAAAATGGTGGTATAAGTGAGCAGATGCCATTTGATAAAATTCTTAATTATATTAAGATGATAAAGGATTAAGATGGCATTAAAAAAATCATCCAATATAGAAGAAGATTTTCAATTAGAAGAGTTTGAGACTATTAGAGAATATATTAACTATTTTTATAATGAAGATGATACTAGCATAAGATATGCTATTTTAGATAGGATTGTAGAGTTAGATAATGGTGATATTGCACTTGTAAAATTGCTTAGTGATTTTGAAATAGAGCATAATATATTGACATATATCTCTATGCTTTTGATTAAACTTGATCCAAAAGATGCTCCAATAGATGAGATTATGGAGCTTTTAAAAGTTGAAGATGCATTTATTAGAAATCTTGTTGTATCAATATTACAAGCTTATGGAAGTGAAATAAAATATTATATTGTTAAATTCTTAATTGATGATGATAGAGATTTGAGGATTTTTGCTATTAATATCTTGGGGGATGTTAATTTTAGCGAATCAAGAGATATGATGCTAGAACTTTTAGAAAAAGAAGAAGATATCAATGTAGCAATGACGGCAGTTGATTATCTTGCTGAGATTGGAGAAGAGCAAGATATTCAAAAGCTTATCGAAGTAAAAGAGAGGTTTAAAACAGAACCTTATACGCAGTTTGCTATTGATAGGGCTATCAAGATGATAAAGGGGTAATTTTGTCTATTGAATTAACACAAGAAAATTTTCAAAAACTATCTGAATTTATCTATCGAAGAAGTGGAATAGCTTTAAATGATTCTCATTATGAAAAATTGGTTAAAAAGTTTCAGTTACGATGTAAAGAGCTAGATATTGATAATTTTAGAAAGTATTTCTTTTTGATAAGATTTGAAGATGAAGATGGTGAAGAGTTTCAAGAACTTATTAATACTCTAACTGTTAATGAAACCTATTTTTTTAGAGAAAATCATCAGTTTGAAGTTTTAACAAAGTATATTATACCACAACTTCATCATTTAAAAAAAGATAATGATGCAATTAGAATTCTTAATGCCCCTTGTTCAACAGGAGAAGAGTCATATTCTGTTGCTATACATCTAGTAGAAGATGATGATATTATTAACAAAAGAGATATCGAGATAGTTGGTATAGATATAGATTCTAAAGTGATAGACAAGGCAAAACGGGGGCTTTATAGCGATAGGTCTTTGCATGCAATTCCAAAAGAGTTACAAAAAAAATATTTTAATTCAAAGATAGGTTATAATGAGATTATTAAAGATTTTAGAGATGCTATTGATTTTAAAGTAGAAAATGTTTTTAGTAAAAGTGATATGAGAGAACTTGGTAAGTTTGATATAATTTTTTCACGAAATATGCTTATATATTTTGATGATGCAAGTAGAAAAGAGGTTGCTATGACTTTTTACAATATGCTAAAGCCTAATGGTTATGTCATATTAGGTCATGCTGAATATAT
>CAYWFW010000007.1:0-5813 GCA_964457735.1 uncultured Sulfurovum sp.
GAAGATATTGGTGCTTTTATAAGAATATATTTTTTATTTATTTTACTACTATTATATATCTCCACTGTTTGATGTAACTCAATATAATCTTTTACATCTTTTTGTAATATTTGACTATTACGATTAATACATAAGATTAAAGAGTAAAAATTTTTTAAATCTATACCAATAAATATCTCTATCTTTTTTCTGCTATTTAGCTCTTTTATTGGTATTTGCCTAAGCTCTTTACAAAAAATATTTTTACTACTTAAAAACTCAACTACTTTTTTGATAACAAATCCTAAATAGTAACTATTCGTAATTTAATCTATCTAAATTAACAACTTTAGACTTTTTAAACAACTTATCCCCTGAAATAAATGAGTTTGTATCTACATCATCAAAATTATAAACTTTACTTTTTGTTAAACTGGTATCTACCACAACTAAAGAGCCTTTATAATCTAGGGCATATATTTTATTATTATACGCACCAACCAAACTATAATGAATATATTCAAAATTTATATTTGCTACTTTATTAAGATTTAAATCTGTTTTAATAATATCACCTGATTTTGTAAAAATATAAATTGAACCATCTTCTATCAAAATCTCACTTAACTCTACACGAAGTCGATTCTCTATACCATTCTCAATTGTCATAACTGCGTGAGCAGATGCTGTAACGATTTTATTACCTATTTTAGAAAGATATATAGCACCATTAAATTTTTGTTGTGAGCTTATATATATAGTTCTTATACTATCTTTATCTTTAGGATTAAATATAAGAATCTTTCCATCAAGAGTAGGAAGTATTACTTTATTATTACTAAAAATTGGATTTGCCACTCTTGTATCTACAGCAAAAACTCTCTCTGATTTACTCTCAAAAACTTTTAGATTATTTGATATACGATAAACGCCAAATGAATTATCTTCCAAAAGATAAACAACTAAATCATTATTAACAGTTGCAGTAATAACAGGTGCTTGTAACCCGATTACCCTAAGTGTTTCTTTTGAATCTTTATTAATTAGTTTTAAATTTCCAGATTTATTTGATGCGATGATATATTTTGTCGTTGAGTTAATATATCTGTATCCTTCACCTAAATTTACAATTCCATCTCCTGATTTTGTAAGATACTGCCCACTTTTAAATGTTGCACCATCACGATTTGTAGATATAAGTTCCCCTTTAAAAGAGCTTTTAGCATCTTTTATACTATGGCTTTTATCGGGATCAAAATATTTTTTTGAACCACACCCCGATAAAACTAAGATTGTTGAAACTATAGAAAAAGTTATAAGTTTTTTCATTTTGTAATCTCTATTGTCTGATGTCTCATAATTGTAGAAAGTTTATATAACTCTGAATTTTGTTCTATAAGAGTTAATTTTCCATCTGCTAGAGATTTTTTGTTATCTTTAATTGACACAAAAGCATCTCCAATTATTGATAAGTTTTTATAATATTTTGAGTCAGCATTTTTATTTTGAAACATATTCAGATGATAATTACTAAGATCTGCAATAATCTTATTTTGACTAGTTGATAACTCTGTTAAAACCTTTATATCACTATTCTTAACAGCCTGTGAATATCTATATAAAGAATATAAACTTTGATTTTTACTCTTTAGAATAGCTTTTGCATCTGCATCTGAACTATCTTTTTGAAGAGCTAAAAGAGCTAGATTTGCACTATTTAAATTAGATTCTTTGATTATATCATTAGTTATAACACCACCAAATCCAATAATAGCAACTGCTAAAAGCCCAAAAATTTTTATCTTATGTTTTTTATATATAGTTTCAAGTTTAAATACGCTCTCTAAAACCTTCTCATCACTACTTAATTCATCTTTTACAAATTTTACATCATCTTTAAAACTCACTAGATTCTCCTATTATATATTATTAGTTACATAATTATATCTTAAAAGTTTAAATAACTAACCTTATTCAGAAACTTTTGATATAATCTATATATTATAAATTAACATTGTTAGGGGAAAAAAGATGGATATTATTACCAAAGATAAAGATATAAATTTAGCGATTTCTAAATATAGAGATTATTTTGATAAAATAGACTTTTTAAAAGGTTCAGAAGCGGATGAGAAACTTGTATTAGAACTACTTATGTATAGAGACTCTTTAGAGAGTTTTTGGGCTAAGGAGTGTAATGATAGTAGTTTTGAACAAGACAAACAAAGCTTTATAAAACTAGCTGAAGAGATAGAGACTTTAGATAAGATATTAGTTAAAGAGTGTAGATTTATTGCCAAAAGTGTAAATTTAGAAAAGTGGAGAGCAAAACTACAACCAACAGAAGATGCTTGGTGGTGGTTTTTAGAAAATGAAGCTAATAAATTCTCGTTATGGTATAAATTTGATTGGTTTTGGAACACTTTAACTGCTATATCTTTAGCAATTGCAGCCAGTTTTATGATTAGTATATATGCTGCTGTATCTATGGGTGATGCAAACTTTGCAACGGCTTTATCTACAATTGCACAACTTATGGGTCTTGCTGTTATTGGTGGTGGAGCGATGAGTGATTCAGGGCAAAAAGCTGTTCAAAAGATTTTATCTAAAATGCATATCTCAAAAAAGTTTTTTGCAGAATCAACATTTGTAATCTCTTTTCTTTTTATGTCAGGAACATCATATATTAATAACAACTTAGATAATTATTATCATGATAGTGGACTAGAAGCATATAAATCAGGTGATTTATCTGATGCTATTGCATATATGTTACAAGCAAAAGAGATGAATCCAAATGGAGTACATTATGATGGTTGGATTGGCAAATCTTATGAGTCTCTTGGTAATTTAGATCAAGCTAGTAAATTTTATCTTCAAAGTGTTGAAAATGGTAATTTTCATGATTTAAACTCTTTAGGGAGAGTATTTATAAATAAACAAAATCCAATTACAGGTGAAAGAAATTTATTAATGGCAGAGAGTTATCTTCTATTAGCTCTTCAGAGACTACAAACTTATAATAATAGTGAAGAGTTAAAATATAGAGTTAGAACAAATATGGGTTGGGCTTTATTAGAACAAAAGAAATATGCTAGAGCAGAAGCCTATTTAAAAGTAGCAATAGATAGACATAAAAATATCAAAGGTAAAGGTGTAAATAATAATATGGCTTATTGTTTTATGGCTCAACTTCATGAAGAGAATAATAATACACAAGAGGCTGCTGATATGTGGATAGAGTGTATGGAAAATGCAAGACCAGAGTTTGTCCATCAATATAATTGGTTTATGTCCCATAAAAAAGAAAAAATTGCTTATTGTATAGATACATCTCATGTTGTATCAGGATTTAGCGAAAAAAGAAATAAATACTCACAAGAGTTTTGTGATGGTGTCAAAAAAGATTTGAGTGAATTAAAATTAGATTAATAAATTATAAAAAGGAAATAAATGAAGAAGTTAGCAGTATTTGATTTTGATTCTACTTTGATGGATGGAGAGACCATAGATTTTTTGGCTTCCCCTCTTGGTATAGAAAAAGAGGTTGCAGATATTACAGCACAAGCTATGGCAGGGGAGTTGGATTTTTTTGATTCTCTTTCTACTCGTGTTGCATTGTTAAAAGGTTTGCAAAAGACTCAAGTGGACAAAATATGTGCTAATTTACCAATGATGAATGGTGCAACAGAGGTTATAGCAGGACTTAAAGCAAAGGGATATACTGTTATATGTTTTTCTGGTGGATTTAGGAATGCCACAACTCCTGCTTGTGCTAAACTTGGTATTGATGCAGATTTTTCTAATATTTTACACGATGAAAATGGCATTCTTAGTGGAAAAGTTGGTGGAGATATGATGTTTTCAGATTCAAAAGGTGATATGATTGTTAGAGTTCAAAAACTTTTAGGAATTTCAAGAGAAAACACTCTTGTTGTTGGTGATGGTGCAAATGATTTAAGTATGTTTGCTTATGCAGATACAAGAGTTGCTTTTTGTGCAAAATCAATCTTAAAAAAAGAAGCAACTCATATAGTTGATACTAAAGATTTAAGAGAGATTTTAAAAATAATTTAATAATAAATGGTGGGTTTTTTCACCCACCCTACGGCAAAAAACCATTAGTAGGGTGGGTGAAACCCACCATTATATTACTTATTTCATTGGTATTGGGGCAATCCCTTGAATTTTTAAAATAATCTAAATATGCGTAACATCAGTTAATAATATACTCTAAAGTAGCTTTAGTAAGTTTTGGCATAGATATAGGCTGTCTCATTAATTTATATGAGTTTATTTCTAAAGTTTTAAATGCAAATTTACTATAAACCTCATCATACATTTTACTTATATTTAAAATAAATAGTACCATTGTTGCTACAGAAGATGGATAAGAAACATCAAATATATCTGCTTTTGTTTTAAACTCAGAAGAATCAAATATCCACTGACCACCATTATAATATTTTTCTATTGCACTATTTAAAAGTTGTACAGAATCTTTAAGATATTCATCATCCTTAGTTGTACTATAAGCTTGAATCAAAGCCTCTCCTAAATAAGCATAATCATCAAAAAATGCTTTAACTTGTGGTTTTTCTTGGATATAACTAGAATGATACATAACCCCATTAACTATTGTTAGTTTAACCAAATTTTCTAAACTTTTAATTGCAATGGATAAATACTTATTATCAATTTCACTTGCATAAAATAAAGTTTTAATCATCATTGAACTATCAGCAACGATAACTCTTTTGTCAATCAAAATTTCTCTATCATAGTTGCTAGAAGCACAATAAAATAATCCGTTATTACTCATAGAATCTATAACAAAATCTATAGTTTTAAATCCTATCTCTTTATAAATATTCTTTTTAGTGATTTTATAAGTTCGTAAAAAAAGTTCACTAAGTAAGGCATTATCATATAGAGTTTTCTCTAAGCTAGGGATGAGCCAATTTTCATCTTTTGAGTATCTATAAAATCCACCATTATCAATATCATAAAATCCACCTTTAGTCATTTTATTAAGGGTAAATTCAACTTTTTCTAACATATCAGCATTATTATTAATCTCATATAAATCTAACATTAAATCTAAAGTAGCAATATGAGGAAACTTTGAAGATATACCAAAACCACCATTTTTTGAATCAAAAAGAGTTTTAATCTGAAGAGATAGAGTTGTAATAATAGACCTATCTATCTTTGTTGCTTGAATCTTTTGACTATCTTTATTTAAGAATGATAATATCTCATCTGCTTCATTTTCTAACGTATCAAAATCTTTTTTATATTTACTTATTATTATACTTAAAAGATTTTCAAAACCCATCATACCATTTTTATCAATAGTTGGAATATATGTAGTAGAGTAAAATGGTTTTGTTTCTGATGTTAAAAATATATTTAGTGGTAACCCACCAACTTTTCCATTCATTAGTTGATAAACCTCTTGATAATATCTTTCAATATCTGGTCTTTCATCTTTATCAACCAAAATTGATATAAAATTATCATTTAATATTTTTGCAATATCTTTTTTATTAAAGCTCTTATTTTGCATCAGATAACAACCATTACAAATATTAGAACTTATTGATAAAAATATCGCTTTATTTTCTTGTTTAGCTCTATTTAAAGCCTCTTGACCCCATGGATACCAATCTATAAGGCTATTTAAATTTGACATAATATATATTCCTTTTACAGTTAATATCTATCTTTTATACTATAAAAACTTTTAATAAACTTAAATTTTATCTATTTCTTGACTTATATCAATTTATTAAATAAAAATAATGGTAAAATTCTAATTACTACTCAAGGGT
>CAYWFW010000008.1:0-10106 GCA_964457735.1 uncultured Sulfurovum sp.
GCAAAAGCTGGAGTTAAAGCTATTATAGAACCAGGTGGAAGTATTAGAGATAATGAGGTTATAGAGGCAAGTAATGAGCATAATATGGCTCTTTACTTTACAACTGTAAGACACTTTTTACATTAAGATTTTTCTATTGCTAATGGTGGGTTGCACCCACCCTACCAGTGTTTTTTTACCGTAGGGTGGGTGAAACCCACCATTATATTATATTAAAATCCTTATTTAATTAGCATTGGGGTATTCCCCTTAAAATTAAACAAAAAGAGATAATATGAAAAAACAAGTAGCAATTAGTATTGGTGATTTAAATGGCATTGGGATAGAGATAGCTCTTCGCTCTCATAATATTATCTCTGAGATAGTTGAACCTATATATTGCATCGATGATTCTATGCTTTTACAAGCATCAAAACTCTTAAATATTGAAGTTCCTAAAGATTTTCATACAGTTAAAGTATGTAATAATATTTTTGAGATAACTCCATCAACTATTACAAAAGAGGGTGGTGGATATAGTTATCGCTCTTTTTTTAAGGCAATTGAACTAGCTGTAAATGGGTTTGCTGATGCAATTGTAACTCTTCCTATACATAAAAAAGCGTGGGAGATGGCAGATATAAAATATAAAGGTCATACTGATGCCTTGCGAGATAGATTTAAAACAGATGCGATTATGATGTTAGGTTGTGATAAAATGTTTGTAGCCCTTTATAGTGAGCATATTCCACTTAAAGACGTAGCGAACAATCTTACTTTAGAGAAGTTTTCTAAATTTTTAGAAGATTTTTATAACAGTATAAAACTTAAAGAAGATGAACAAGTGGCAGTTCTTGGATTAAATCCTCACGCTGGAGATGATGGTGTTTTGGGTGATGAAGAACAAATTATAGAAAAAGCAATAAGTATTGTAAATAAAGAGTTAAAAAAAGATATTTTTGTGGGTGCAATTGTTCCTGATATTGCTTTTACTCCAAAATTTAGAGCAAACTATAGATATTTTATTGCACAATATCATGACCAAGGATTAGCTCCTCTTAAAGCTCTATATTTTGATGAGAGTATTAATGTATCATTAAATCTTCCTATAATTAGAGCCTCTGTTGATCATGGTACAGCATTTGATATAGCTTACCAAAATAAAAAACCATCAAATTTAAGTTATATTAATAGTTTTAAATATATAGCAGATTTATGATATAACCATTATATCATGTTTGATTTTTTCTTGATTTATCTTTTTTACAAGAGTTAAATCAATTTTTGTCAATCTATCCATATCCACCTTTAATTCTTTGGTCATCTCTTCTAAATCCATATTAGAGGCTTTAAATGTAAGTACTTTATACTCTTTCTTTGTTAGTCGTCTTTTTAAAATTGTAATAATTTCATCCTCATCTTTTAGAGGGTATGGCAGTTTTCTTATTGTCTTTTCTAATTCATCTCTTATCATAAATTTTCCTATTTTATTAAATTTGTTGTTATGCTATATCCGATTGCTACAAGAATAATTGTACCAAATAGATTTAGAACTATATTTATTAAAGCTTCTATATAATATTTATCATTCACCAAAAGAAAGCTCTCTAATGCAAATGTTGAATATGTTGTTAATGCACCCAAAAAACCAGTTGCTATAAATAGTTTAAGATTATTTGAGATACTATCACTACTATGTAGATAAGCAAATAAAATACCTATTAAAAGACTTCCTATAAGATTTACATATAGTGTTCCAAAAGGTATCTTATTATCTAAGTATCTATTAGTAAAATCAATAATAGCATATCTGCTAATAGCTCCAAATGCTCCACCACTAGCGACTACGACTATTGTCTGTAAATTCAATATCTATCTCCTTTTGCATATTCTCTTTTATATCATTATACCAGTTTGAATCAGATTCATCTACCTCTATAATTGGCATAAATCTAACTTTGATTGTAGAGTTATCGGCTTTATGAAGATGTTCATTTAATAGTTGCTTACTTCCTGTGATTACTATTGGTTGAATCTTTAAATTAAGCTTTTGAGCAATTATCTTTGCTCCTTGCTTAAAAGGTAACAGTTTTTGCTTTTTAGCTCGTGTCCCTTCTGGGAATATTACTACTGGTCTTTTATCTTTAAAAATAGAGTTTTTTATATCTCTTATAAGTTTTATTAAACCTTTTGGATTATCTCTATCAATTGATATTGCATCATTTTCTTTTAATATGTGACCTAACCAAAAGACATTAAAAAGCTGTTTTTTTGCTACCCAATTAAGATCTAAACCATATATAGATTCTAGCGTTATTATATCTATAATTCCTTGATGATTAAGAATATACATCTGAGCATCTTTATCAACTTTACCAACTATAGTTATATCTCCACCAAGAAGAATAATGATTAATCTACTTAATTTATGACGAATAATAGTTCTATATTTTTTAAATAAAATAATCAAAGGTATCATCATAAAACCTATTACAAAGGATATTATAAATGAACCATAATAAAATCTAATTTTTGCAAATATCATCTTCATCAATCCATCCTATCATCCCATTATTATACTCAATTTTAATAAATCTTCCTCTTGTTGCCAACTTATAAGTCTCATAGCTATCTATAACTGTATTACTAATTCTGCTACTTTGCGTTGGCAATATTCTCATCCTTGCTCCATCTTTTATACATATCTTATTCAGTGGTGTATAAAATTTTAAAAGTATAATTAAAAGTATTACTGTAATGATAAGATAAAAAAAATCTTTTTTCCATAAAAATAGCAGAAATAACATAGCAGATACAATCAAAAGTGTCATCTTTTTTATATGTTCAAAACTATCATTTTTTGGATTTGGTTCAGATTGAGTAGAGAGAGTTGTCTCTCTTATTTTAATCGGTATATCTATAAAAACATACTGCTCTTTAATAGTATTAAAGTATGTAAATTTTAGATTTGTCTCATCAGAAGAGATAACAGCATAAAATTCTGCTTTGACTTTTGATTTTTTTCTAACAATATCCTCTATCCCTTGTTGAATATAATTTTGAAGTCTCATATCCTCAATATTCGCTTCAAAAGCTTCAATTGATAGAGTAATTAAATTATTTCTTTCATCAAAGATTGTTGCCTGAGAGGTTTTAATTCTCATATCTGCTGATATTACTCCACAAAAATCATCTCTACTTTTAAGAGGGACAATTGATATATATTCCTCATCAAGAATTATATCAGCATCTTTTGATTTAATAAATAAAAGAGGTAATTTAAATTCATCTGTATCATTTGCCCTAAAGTAAAATGTATAAAAACTATCTTTTCCATTCTCTTCAATAACTGGTTTATTTGATATTGGTTGATCTAATGAATCTTTATCAAATTTAAAATATATATTTTTACCACTTTTTGAGATACCCATTGCTAATACTGTTACAGGAAAGAGTTGATTTTTATATATCTTCTTTGGCAAGTAACTATATCTATATTCAACTGTTGCAAAAACAGATGATGATAGAAGTATTAAATATGTAATACTAAAAAGTAGTCTTTTATATATCATTATTTGCTAAATCCTTCTAGCATTTTGATTCCATCAATAGAGCCTAAAATATCTTCTATTGCTCTTTCTGGATGAGGCATAAGACCAAATACATTTTTATTTTTATTACATATTCCAGCAATTGATGTTACAGAACCATTGATAACAACTCTTTTACCATCTTCATCACAATATCTTAATAAAATTTGAGAGTTTAACTCTAACTCTTTTAATCCCTCATCATCAATATAATAATTTCCATCAGCATGGGCGATGGGAATTTTTAATATATCCGAATCACTATAATTTTTCAAAAAAATATTATTGCTATTTTCTACACTTAGATATTGATATTTTGAGATAAAGTGAAGATTATTATTTCTTTTTAATGCACCAGGAAGAAGTCCAAGTTCTGTAAGAATTTGAAAACCATTACATATTCCAAGTACTTTTCCACCATTATTTGCATATTCTTGTACTGCTTTCATAATTGGCGAAAATCTTGCAATAGAACCAGAACGAAGATAATCACCATAAGAAAAACCTCCAGGAACAACAACCAATTTCGTATCAGAGGATAAAGAGTTATCCTCATGCCAAATAATATCTACACTATAGCCTAATTTTTCAAAAGCATATTGAGTGTCAAATTCACAATTTGTCCCAGGGAATCTTAAGACTGATACTTTCATTTAATTATCTCTATTGAATAATCTTCAATTACGGTATTAGCTAAAAGAGTTTCACACATTTTTTCAACTTCAATTTTTGCATTAGCCTCATTATCACCTGAAAGTTTAAGGATAATCTGCTTACCAATCCTTACATCTTCAACAACTCCATCAAAACCTAAAGAATCCAAAGCATGGTGTGTCGCCTTTCCTTGTGGGTCAAGAACCCCATTTTTAAGATATACATTTACTAGTGCTCTCATCTATTTATCCTTATTTTCATTTAAAATTCTATTTAAAACTTCTTCATAAGCTACTTTTAGCCCACCTTGACCTTTTCTAAATCTATCTTTATCCATACTTTCACCTGTATTACTGTCCCAAAATCTAAAATTATCAGGGCTAAGTTCATCAATTAAAATAATATTTCCATCTAAATCTCTACCAAATTCAAGCTTAAAATCTACTACCGTAAGTTCTTTATCAGCAAAAAACTCTTGCATAATAGAGTTAATTCTTCTTGCCATAAATCTAATATAATCAAGTTCATCTGTATTTTTAACTAAATCTAAAAGAAGACAGTGTTGGTCATTTAGTTTTGGGTCACCCAATTCATCATTTTTATAATCAAATTCAACTAGAGTAAATGGCAATACTTTACCATCTTTAATTCCTAAATTTCTACTTAAGCTTCCTGTTGCTATATTTCTTACAATCACCTCAATATAGATTACATCACATCTTTTATGAAGCATATTATTATCATCAAGCATCTCTACAAAGTGAGTTGGTACACTTTTATTATTAAGCACTTTAAAAAGCTCTGTTGAGATTTTATTATTTAACGCACCTTTGCCCTCTTCACTTGATTTCTCCTCTCCATTAAATGCAGTCAAATCATCTTTAAACTGAGATATTAATAGATTATTATCTTCTGTTTCCCATATCTTTTTTGCTTTACCTTCATAAAGTAAATTTGTTTTATTCATATTCTCTCCTATCTTTTTAAAGTAATTAAAGCTTTTAAAACATCGTTTGCACTTTTTAATTGTGCATCATTATATAATTGCTCTTGTGTAATAACTGTTTTATTTAAATCTGTAGAGTTATTATCCTCTGATTGTACTGTTATATTTGTTTCATTTGTATCTATTTTTTCAAGTTCACCTTGAAGATGAAGTTTTAAATCTTTCTCTTTTAAAGCAAATTCATTCTCTTCTTGTTTAACTAATTCTCCACTTCTAACAATAATATCTGGTGTGATTCCAACTGCCTGAATTGTTCTATCACTAGGAAGAAAATATCTTGCAACTGTTATTTTTATCGCCTCATCTTCACTAATTGGAATTACCACTTGAACACTACCTTTACCAAATGTTTTAGCCCCCAAGATTACAGCTCTTTTATGGTCTTGCAATGCTCCTGCAACAATTTCACTTGCACTTGCACTACCACCATTTACCAACACAACCATAGGTTTATCAGTTAAAGTATTACTTTTTTTAGCATTATAAACTTCATAATCATCTTTGTCTCTACCTTTTTGACTTACAATAACACCTTTATCAACAAATATATCAACCACATCTATCGCTTGATCTAAAAGACCACCAGGATTATTTCTTAAATCTAATAAAATACCTTTTGTTTTTGGATATTTTTTAAGAGCGTCACTAATACCTTGTGCTACTTTTTGATCAAAATTAGTAACTCTTATGTATAAAATATCATCTTCATTCTCCAATCTTTTGGCATATACAGATTGTATTTTAATAATATCTCTTATAATTTTTATCTTTAATGGTTTTTGCTCACCCTCTCTAAAAACAGTAATCTCAATCGGAGTTTTTGGCTTACCTCTCATAATTGATACTGCTTCATCTAAATCCATCTCAAGTGTTGGTTTATCATCAATTTTGATAATAATATCTCCCGATTTAACCCCTGCATAAAAAGCTGGAGTATCATCTAGTGGAGCAATTACAGTTAATGCACCATCTTTCATACCTACACTAATTCCAAGACCACCAAACTCACCTTTTGTTTGAACTGTTAGTTGCTTAAACGATTTAGAGTCCATAAATGTGGAATGTGCATCAAGATTTTTGAGCAATCCATTAAGTGCTTTATCTACAATAGTACTAGTATTTAAATCATCCACATATTTATCTTCTATAATTGCCAATATTCTTGTAAATTTAATATAAGACTTTAATTTACTAGATTCCTCTTTTTGCTCATCTTTTGCCTCTACCTTAGATGTTATCAAAAAAGCAAACATCACTGATACTATCAAACCTAAAACTATAATATTATTATTTTTTTTAATCATTTCTCTTCTTTTTAAATAAAGTGTGCTATTTTATCAAAAATTTGGTTAAAAATTTGTATTATTATAATAGATAGCATAAAAGTTTATAAAATGAGTATTTTAAAGATATTATATCTCATAACTCTCTAAATCTCTATTCTTAAAAGCGATAACTTTTTTATATCCAATATCTTTTGCCATCTTTAAAGCTTTTTCATATTCAAATCCAACTTGATTAATTTCATGAGCATCTGAGCTAAATGTTATCTCAATCCCTAGTTCATATGCTATGGTTAAAAGTTCTTGTGATGGATATAATTCATTAATTGGTTTTCTAAACCCTGCTGTATTTATCTCTATCACCATATTTGATTGCTTAATAGATTTAAGTGCATTATAGGCAATAGAATGTATACTTTTTTTAGGCATAAATTTAAAAACTTTAATCAAATCAAAATGACCAACAATATCAAATAATCCACTTTTTGCCATATTACTAACTGCATTAAAATACTCTATCCAAATATCATCTATATTTTTATCTTTATAATGTCCAATAAATTCAGGATTATCAAACCCCCACTTATCAATAAAATGAACAGAACCAATCAGATAATCAACATCACTATTAAGCACTCTTTTATCCATTAAATTCGGTAAATAATCCACCTCATAACCAAGTCTAATATCAATTTGATTTTTATATCTTTTTTTAAGCTCTTTTATCTCTTGTTCATAAATATCCATCTCTTCAAATTTTAAACGATATTTTGTATCAAAATTCATAGGAGCATGTTCACTAAATCCATAAATATCAATACCCAATTCAATCGCTCTTTGAATATACTCATCTATTGTCCCACTTGCATGGTTACATCTTGTTGTATGATTATGTAAATCTACTCTTTTTTTCATTAAATATCCAATTTTTATCTTAAAGTATATCATAAAACCAAGCAAAAGTCTAATAAAAATTAGAGCTAATTTGAGTTAAATATTTTTAAATGTATTGCCTAGCATACCTTTGATAGCTCCTTGAAGGTCTGCTGGATATACCACAAATTTAGCATTTTTACTCACACTAATATGCTCTAACGCATCAATATATCTATCACCTAGCAAAAACATCGCAGGTAGCTCTTTATCTTGAATTTTATCACTAATAGCTTCAATAGCTCTTGCGGATGCGGCTGCTAGTGCAACTTGTGCCTCTGCTTCTAGCTTTGAGGCCTCTAGCTTACCTTGAGCCTCTAATATTGCAGAATTTTTTTTACCTTCTGCTAATGTTTCCATTGCTTTTCGCTCTCTTGTTGCAGCTGCTTGTTTCTCCATAGACTCTTGCATCGTCTCATTTGGAATAATATCTTGAATCTCTACCGATTTAACCGTAATTCCCCAATCTATAATAACATCTGCTATTTGAGTTTTAAGCTTATCTTTAATCTCATCTCTATGAGTCAAAGCCTCTTCTAGTGTAAATTCTCCAATAATAGCTCTAAGAGAGGTTTGAATTAGTTGTCTAATCCCCTCCATATAATCTTCAATTCCATAAATCGCCTCTTCAGGGTTAGTAACACGCACAAAAGCTATTGCATTTGCCAAAATTATAGCATTATCAGCAGTAATCACCTCTTGTCTATCTACATCTAATATCAAATCTCTTGTATCAATTTTAGTTCTAATCTTATCTACATAAGGGGTAATAATATTTAATCCAGGTTTTAAAGTTCTATTAAATTTACCAACTCTCTCTACAACCCACTCTTCCCCTTGAGGAACCATATTTACACCAATATATAGCGTATATATAATTATCCCAATTAAAAACACCAAAATTATAAGTATTTCCATAAAAATTCCTTTTATATATTCTCTTTTTACTTACTCTCTTCTACTAATAATATTTGTCCTTTTATCTTAACAACATTTACTATTATACCACTTTTAATACTCTCTTCTGTTTTTGATACAGCTTCCCACTCACGCTCTCCCAAAAGAGGTATATTAAATTTTACTTTACCTCGTTCAAGAGGATTAATATCTCTTATCACAATAGCTTTCATATCAATCATACTATCAGATTGTCCAGAGTTTGATACTGTTTTTATTTTAAAAAATTTATACCAAATAAAAATGGATATGATAGATGATATTGCCCATATAAATAACTCTATATTAATATCTATATTAAATAATAAATCAATAATACCAACTAAAATAGAGGTGATTCCAAACCCTATAAAAATAAGAGTAAATGTCATTATCTCTGCTATAAAAAATATTATACCAATCACAATCCAATGCCACCACTGTAATACACTACTCAAAAATTCTAACATTGAAACCTCCTAATATTTTGTTATTCTACCTTAAATTATCTATAATATAGCAATAATTAGTTATAATCGCGAAATTTTTAATTAAGAATATAGAAGGAATATAAATGGCATTAAATGTTTATTATGATAAAGATACAAGTTTAGAACTAATTAGAAGCAAAAAAGTAGCAATGATTGGTTTTGGTTCTCAAGGACACGCTCACGCTGAAAACCTTAGAGATAGTGGTGTAAAGGTGGTTGTTGGACTTAGAGAGGGTGGTTCAAGTTGGGCAAAAGCTGAGGCAAAAGGTTTTAAAGTTAAAAGTATCGCTGATGCTTGTAAAAAAGCTGATGTTGTTATGATTTTATTACCAGATGAAAATCAAGCAGAAATTTATGCAGAGCAAATTGAACCAAACCTTAAAAATGGTGCAACAATTGCATTTGGACACGGATTTAATATTCACTATGGAAGAATCCACCCAAGAGCTGATATTAATGTAACAATGATTGCTCCAAAAGCTCCAGGACATACAGTAAGAAGTGAATTTGTAAGAGGTGGTGGTATTCCAGATTTAATTGCCGTTGGTCAAAATCCAAGTGGTAAAACAAAAGAGTTAGCTCTTAGTTATGCTTCTGCAATTGGTGGTGGTAGAACTGCTATTATTGAAACATCATTCAAAGATGAGACTGAAACAGACCTATTTGGAGAACAAGCTGTATTATGTGGTGGAGCAACTGCTCTGGTTCAAGCTGGATTTGAAACTCTTACAGAAGCTGGATATGCTCCAGAATTAGCATATTTTGAGTGTCTTCATGAGCTTAAATTAATTGTTGATTTGATGTTTGAGAGTGGAATTGAGGGGATGAGATATTCAATCTCTAATACTGCTGAATATGGTGATTATGTAAGTGGTAAAAGAGTAATTAATGCACAATCAAAACAAGCTATGAAAGATATTCTTACTGAAATTCAAGATGGTAGATTTGCAAAAGACTTTATATTAGAGGGTCAAGCAGGTTATCCTAGAATGAATGCTGAAAGAACAAATCAAGAAGCTTCAAAAATTTCTAAAACAGGTAAAGACCTTAGAGAGATGTTGCCATGGATTAATGCTAATAAAATTATAGATACAGATAAAAACTAAATAATAATTTCTAAAGGGTAACCATAAAGGATTACCCCTGCACTCTTGTTTGGTAGGGGTGCTTCTTTTGTAGGTACCCTAAATTTATATTAATCAATATTATGTTATAATATTTAAATTATTTACCT
>CAYWFW010000009.1:0-4869 GCA_964457735.1 uncultured Sulfurovum sp.
AAATAGATATTTCTGCAGGAGATTTTAAATATATTATTTTAAATACTTTTGCAGACACAATAAAGAGTTTTAATAAATCGGATATTAAAGATAAAAAAATTACAATTAAAACTGAAATAATTGATGATGTTATATCTTTGATTATTAAAGATAATGCCGAAAAATTACCAGATGATATAATCCTTGCTTTAAACAATGGAAACTTTGATATTAATGGTAATACTAGGTTTAATAGTATGGGGCTAAATTTATCAAATACAATTCTGAAAAAGAGTGGTGCAACTTTAATCATCTCAAATAGTGATGATGGGATGAACTTTACAGTTAAATCTTCAAAATTTATATAAAAGTGGTAGAAATTTAACAATTTTTGGATAAAATTATAAGAAACAATATAGGGGTAGAAATAATATGAAAATTGTAGTGATTCAAGGACCAAATCTTAATATGCTTGGTATGAGAGAAAAAAATATTTATGGTCCAATGAAATTAGAGGATATTCACGCTCAAATGAAAGCAGTAGCAGAACAAAATAAGTTTGAAATAGAGTTTTTTCAAAGTAATTTAGAGGGTGAGATAGTTGATCGTATTCAAGAGTCTTTAGGTGATGGAGATGGGATTATTATAAATCCAGCAGCATATACTCATACATCAATTGCTATTAGAGATGCAATTAGTGCTGTAAAACTTCCAACAATTGAGGTACATATCTCAAATGTTTATCAAAGAGAAGAGTTTAGATCAAAATCTTTAATTGCTCCTGTGTGTGCTGGGCAAATTGTTGGATTGGGTGCATTTAGTTATCATCTTGCTATGGTTGGAATGATGCAGATATTAAATGAAGTACAATCTATGAAAAATCAACAAGCAGCGGCACAAGCTAATCAACAAGCATAATGTAATAAAGTTGTTATTTTGATAGTGGTGCATTAAAACGCTATACCCTATAAATAGATAAAAAACTTCCATAAGGTGTGTTTTTAACACACCTTTTTTGCAAAAGATTAAATAGATCTAGTATAAATTTTAGGAGAGATATTGAATTATATTTTAAAAAATGAAAATTCTATATATTATGAGTGTGGATATAGTAATGATAATTCCATTTTTTTAAGTATAGAGAATAATCCTTATCTATTTACAGATGGAAGATATGCAATTGAAGCAAAAGAGTCTACTATAAATATAGAGATAATTATATCTAGGGATATACTCTCAGCAGTAAAAAAAATAATTAAAAAATCAAAAATTAAAAAGATATATTTTGACCCAAAAGAGTGGAGCGTATTTGAATTTGATAAAATATCAAATGCTACGCTATTTAAGGCAAAAATTGATTTTTCTCATAAAAAACGGATTATAAAAGATAACTCGGAGATAGAACTTTTAAAAAAAGCAGTATCACTTGGTAGTAAAGCATTTGATAGATTGGCAAAAGAGATTGATTTAAATGGTTATGGGCTTGATGAATATAAATTAACAGATATTGCCTCATCAATGCTTAGTAATAGTGGTTCATATCAGTTAAGTTTTGACCCAATTGTGGCACTTAATCAAAATTCTGCTAAACCTCATGCAATGGCAACTAGTAAAAGATTAAAAAAAGGTGATACTCTTCTTGTAGATGCTGGGCTTAAATATAAAAGATACTGTTCAGATAGAACCAGAACAGCATTTATAAAAAATGGATTTAACTTTGATACAGACCAAAAGTTTAAGCAAAAAAAGATACAAAAAGCTTATGATTGTGTTTTAAAAGCTCATGATATGACCATATCTAAAGCGAGAAGTGGGATGAAAGCAAACAAGATAGATGCAATAGCAAGAGATGTGATAACAAAAGCAGGTTTTGGAGAATATTTTGTTCACTCTACTGGTCATGGTGTTGGATTGGATATTCATGAGATGCCTTTTATATCCTCAAAAAGCAAAACTAAGATAGAGGATAATATGGTTTATACCATTGAACCAGGTATTTATATTCCAAATGAGTTTGGCATCAGAATAGAAGATATGGTTGTAATGAAAAACTCCAAAGCAGTACTTTTATAATATATGAGAAAAATAAAAAAGATAGATAAAAAAAATAGTATTATATATACAGAAATATATCCAAGTATATCTAAGATAAAATATAACAATAATATAGTATTATTAGGGCTAGGTGGAAATATGGGAGATAGTGTAAGACTTTTTCATAAACTTTTTTATTTTTTTAAAAAATCTTCTCTTCTTTGCATATTAGAAAGTTCAATTATACTTAAAAATCCACCATTTGGATATTTAAATCAGAGTTATTTCTATAATACAACACTTTTAATATCAACAAAACTTTCACCAAAAGAGTTGTTAAGATATATTTTAAAAGTAGAAAAATATTTTGGTAGAGTAAGAGAGTTTCAAGATGGACCTAGAACACTAGATATTGATATTATTTTATATAATAATATATCAATTAAAAGTCCAAAACTAACCATTCCTCATCCAAAATACGGACAAAGAGATTCAGTACAAATACCTATGAATAAAATGAAAGGATTAAGATGAGACATGATATATTTACTGCTTCTACACCTGATAAAGCATATTTTAAAGCAAAAGAGAAGTATGGATTTTTATTTAAAGTAGTAAATGCGAGACAGATACCAATTAAAAATAGTGATTCAGTAATATGTGAAATTGTTATATCTGTTGATGATAAGCTATATGAAGAGAAAAATAAAGCTTCAGTAAAAAGTAAAGACCAGAAAAAAACAGAAGAAGAAACAATTCAAGAGAAATTAATTGTTAAGAGTATTGTGGATATTTTTAAAAACCGAGGGATAGATAAACATTGGGTAGATAAAAAGATATCTAAACTAAAAGATAAATCATTAAAACAAGATAAGCAAAAACTTCTATCTTATCTACTAAATCAGATTCATCATTCTATTCAAGTTTCAAAAGAGAGTCTAAAAAATAAAAAAATTATTATGTTAGTTGGCCCTACAGGAGCTGGAAAGACCACAACAATTGCAAAATTAGCAGCAAGATATAGTTATATGTTAGACAGAACATATAAAGTAGCTTTACTAAATTTAGATAATTATAAAGTGGGTGCAAAAGAGCAACTAGCTAATTATGCAGAGATTATGGGTTTGCAACATCTTATTGTAAATGGTGTAGAAGATTTTAAAAATAAATTAGAACAATTAGAGGAATTTGATGTTGTTTTAGTAGATACCACTGGTATATCACCTTTTGATATAGATAAGATGATGAAAAATATTAAATATATATCTGCAAGTACAAAACATAAAATATATATCAATCTGGTACTTCCTGCAACAATAAAATATGAAGATTTTAATGATATGTATAATAGCTTCTCTTTTTTAAATATAGATGGATTAATTTTAAGTAAACTTGATGAAACTAGATACTTTGGTTCTATTATAAATTTTTTAATTCAAGATAATATATCACCTCTTGCTTATGTATCTGTAGGTCAAGAAGTTCCTGATGACTTGATAGTAGCTTCAAGAGAGTATATTCTTGATAAATTAGCTGAAAAAATAGAGATAGGATAAAATTTGGCAATTGATGTATTAGTTGGTATGAGTGGTGGTGTAGATTCAACGGTAACTGCTATTTTATTACAACAACAAGGTTATAACGTTGTTGGAGTATATATGAAACTTCATATAAAAGAGGGATACCATGAAGCCAACTTTACAAAAGCTTCAAGAGTGGCAAATTATTTAGGGATAAAAATACATTTTTTAGATATTCAAGATGAATTTACTAAAGAGGTATATAATTATTTTATTGATGGATATAGAGATGGATTAACACCAAATCCATGTACAATATGTAATCGTACTATAAAATTTGGTAGAATGGTGGAGTTTGCAGATAGTTTAGGTATCAAATTTGTTTCAACTGGTCACTATCTTAAATGTGATGGTAAATTTATATATCAAGCAAAAGATAAAACAAAAGATCAAAGTTATTTTTTGTCGCTAGTAAAAAAAGATGTATTATCACGAGTTATTTTTCCTTTAGGAGATTGGCTCAAAGAGGATGTGAAAGCATTTGGAGAGGATATTGAACCTTTAAAAGATATTGCTACACAAAAAGAGAGCAGTGAAATATGCTTTGTAGAAAATGAATATACTGAAATTTTAGAGAAGCATATGAATATTAATATCCCTGGTGAAACTATTAATAGCAATGGTGATGTGGTTGGAACACACAAAGGATATATGCACTATACAATAGGTAAAAGACGAGGATTTTTTGTAAATGGAGCTCATGACCCACATTTTGTATTAGATATTAAATCAAAAACAAATCAGATAGTAGTTGGCAAAAGAGATGAGTTAGCTGTTACAAAAATCAAACTAAAAAATATAAATATGTTTGAAGATTTAACATACTTTGAGTGTGATGTAAAAGTACGATATAGAACATCAGCTGTTAGAGCAACCGTCACAGTAAATGGAGATGATGGATTTGTAGAACTTAAAGACCCTGCATTTGGCGTAGCAAAAGCTCAAGTTACTGCTTTTTATATGGAAGATAGATTAATAGGTGGAGGGATTATCTGTTAATCTATGGATTATCTATATTTACTATTTAGTGCATTTATCTCTGCAACAATCTTTCCTATGGGAAGTGAAGCATTATTTATTTACTATATTAATCAAAATCTTAATATCTATATTTTACTGTTTCTAGCAACTTTTGGTAACTCTTTGGGTTCTGTAGTAAACTACTGGTTTGGTTATAATGGCGAGGATTATTTAGAGAAAAAGAAAATTTTAAAGAGTTCACAATTAAATAAATATAGAGACCTATTTAATAAATATGGTTCATTCTCTTTATTAT
>CAYWFW010000010.1:0-5634 GCA_964457735.1 uncultured Sulfurovum sp.
ATATAATGATGTTTATTAAAATTTAATTATAGGTAGGGTTTAGAATGATGAGAAATATTTTAGTTTTGATGATATTTACTATATCTGTACAGTTTGCAAATGAATTAGATACAAACTTTATATCGCTAGAGATTAAAGAAGATATAAATCAAACTTTGGATGTTATAAATAGTGATATACTCTTTAAAGAGTTAAAAAATAGAAATTACTTTAAAGTAAATTTGACTCAAAAAGATAAAAAGTCTTTTGTGGTTTTAAATAAATTTAGTGATGATAGAGTAATGGGTATAACTTATGATCTTTTAAAAGAGAAGTTCATTGATATGCCAATTGAGTATAAACAAGAGAAAAGTTCTAAAGGTAATAGTGACTTTATAACAAAAATTATTTTTTCATCTTTAGCCTTTTTTATGGTTTTTGTTGGATTTATATTTATTGGTAAATTATCAAAAAAGAATAAAAAATTAGAACAAGAATATGATAAACTAGATGATAAACTATCTGAGATGAGTGGAGTAAAACAACTTATCGAAAAAGAACATGAAAAACTATTAAATAATTTGGGATATAAGATAGAAACATCTGCTAAAAAAATGATATCTGAAAGAGATAAAATTATGGAACAACCTCTTGAAGATTTAACTCAAGAGAGTGTAGAGAAAAAATTCCAATCTATTAAAAAAGCAGATGAGATATTAACAGAGACCACAAATCAGGTTGTTGATTTCTTAAAAGCAAAATCTGGTAAATTAAAATTAAATAAAGAAAAAGTTGATATTACAAAATTACTTTGGAATATAACATCCTCAGTATCAAATATGCATCAAGATAAAGAAAATGTAGAGATTGTTTATGACCTTGATAAAACAATCCCTAGATATATAGAATGTGATAAAAGCAGACTAACAAATATTTTAATAAATTTAGTAGAAAATGGTGTAAAATATACACAAAGAGGTAAAGTTAGAGTTAATATAGAAATTATCGATGATATGATTGATTTTACAATTATAGATAATGGAGTGGGTATTAAAGATGATAAACTAGAGGCTATATTTACACCTTTCCAAAATATTGGTCTTTTAAATGATAGACAAACTATTGGTCTTTTTATGTCTAGGGAACTTGTAAAATTAATGGGTGGTTCTTTAGTTATAAAGAGTGTGGTCAATAAAGGGACAAGAGTAACTATAACTATACCTCTTACAGTTGAGATTGATACAACTAATCAATCATATGGTTTATCTAGTAATGATACAGATAATAGTGGTCAATCTCTTTTATCTAAAAATATAGCAATAGTAGATAGTGATGGGGATACTGCATATTCTATCAGAAAAATGGCCTCACAGTTTAGTAAAAATGTAGATATTATACAAAATAATAATATCAAAAATTATGAAACACTCTCTAGGTATGATTTTTTATATATAGATAGTTTGATGTTAGATGAGGTTACAAAAAAATTAATTAATCAAATCAAAAGTCAAAAAGAGTTTAAGGTGATTGTTATGTATAATATTTTAAATAAAAAATATAAAAAAATAACAGATGATACAGTGGAAAAAAATATATCAAAACCTCTAACCCCTTATTATATGAAAAATGTATTTATTGAGGTCTATAGTCATCTTAAAATTGTAAAGAATATAGATGAGATATTAGTGGCAAAAGAGGAGGAGGATGATGAAAATACAGATGATAATACTCTAACAAAATATAATAATTCTTTAGAGGTTAAAGAGGCTAAAAATATTACTAAAGATTCTTTAAGAGAGTTTTATGGAGCAACTATTTTAATAGTGGAAGAAAACAAAATAACTCAAAAAATATTAATGGAATTATTTAAAAATACTGGAATTAAATATGTTATTGCAGAAAATTTAGATGAAACAATGGGACAACTTAAAAAATATTATAATAACTTTGATTTGATTTTAGTTGATATATCGATTGTTAATACGGAAGGTCTTGTATTATCTAAAATGATTAGATTAGATAAAAGTTTTAATAAAATACCAATCGTTGCAATCACAGATAAACTAGATAATAATCTACAAGATTATGGAATCAATAGTTATATGATGAAACCTATTAAGATAGGTAGTATATATGCTATTTGTGAAAGATTCTTAGATAAAATAGATTTAGAGAAAGATTCACTACTATTTAGTCTTTCTAAAAGTGAACATATTTTGGATATTACGAGAGGTATTATGCAATCTAATAATAACTATTTAACATATATAGATGTTCTTAAAGGATTTAGAGATGCTTACGGAGAGAGTTCAGAGATATTTGCTGAATTTATGGCAGAAAAAGAGTATGATAAAGCGAAAGAATTAGTTATTGATGTAAAAGGTCTTGCTAAAATTATAGCAGCACATGATTTATATAATATGCTAGTAGAGATAGAAAAATTATTTGTAAAACATAATTATAGCCAAATTGAAAGATATATTTCTAGATATGAAGATGAATTAGATAAGCTAAATATTAATACAGAGATATATCTTAGAAGTATAGACTCTTAAATATAAGTAATAATGGTGGGTTTCATCACCCACCAAAATATTATATTATTTTATAAACTACAATTTAATATTTTAACCTCTTTATACTCTTTACCCATCAATTTACAACCACTCCTTACAACATTTTCAATCGTAAATCCAAATTTCTCAAATAATAAATCAGCAGGTGCAGATGCTCCAAATGTACTCATTGCAATTATATCATCAGCATATCTATAATATTCCGTTGCAACTCCAGCCTCAATTGCTAATACTTTTGTATTTGGGTCAATTACAGTATCTTTATACTCTTGTGATTGTTCATTAAACAGATCTAAACAAGGGACAGAAACTATATTTGCATTAATGCCTATTGCTTCAAGATGACAAGCACTCTGAAGTGCTAACATCACTTCGCTACCACTTACCATAAGTGTAAGAGAGGCATCTTTTCTTTTTTTAAGTAGATATGCTCCATTTGCCACCTCTCCAAACTCTTTTTTAGGTTTTAGAGTTTTAAGCTTTTGACGGCTTAGTACAAATCCATGAGGTGCTTTCATAGTAAGAGCCTTTTTCCATGCTTCTACATTTTCTGTTGCATCAGCAGGTCTCCATAGATAGAAGTTTGGTAATGCACGAAATTGGCTAATATGCTCTATTGGTTCGTGAGTTGGTCCATCTTCTCCTACTCCAATGCTATCATGAGTCCATATAAAGAAATTTTGGATACTTGTAAGTGCAGAAATTCTTACACTAGGTTTTAGATAATCAGAAAATACAAAGAATGTTGCATTAAATGGGATAATTGTGCCATAAAGAGCCATTGCATTTGTGATTGCACCCATTGCGTGTTCTTTTATCCCAAAGTAAATATTTTTACCTTTTGGAAAAGTTCCCATATCTTTTAAATCTGTTTTATTTGATGGAGATAAATCAGCACTTCCACCTATAAAGCTAGGTACTGCTTTTGCGATAGCATTTAATATTTTACCATTACTATCTCTTGTTGCAACTGCTGGTGAATTACTAAAATCAGGGTATTCAATTGTACTAAAATCAGGATTTAGAAGTCTATCTAACATTATATTTTGCTCTATTAGTGGAGCTTCTTTTAGTGAGTGTATCCAATCTTTTTGTTTTACTTCACCCTCTTCTATCGCACTTCTAAAGCTTGTTAATACATCATCAGGGATATAAAACTTCTCATTTGGAAAACCTGCTTTCTCTTTTGAGGCAGTAATCTCATCTTCTCCAAGTGGTGCGCCATGAGTATGGTGAGAACCCTCTAATGAAGCACTACCTTTACCAATTTTTGTATGGGCTATAATTAGAGTTGGTTTATTTGAACTTTTAGCAGTAGTAAGTGCGTTATCAATCTCATCAAAATTATGTCCATCTATCTCTAAAACTTCCCAATTTTGAGCTTCAAATCTTGCCTTTACATCTTCACTCCAAGCAATATTTGTATTACCCTCAATTGTAATCTCATTACTATCATAGATTAATACCAAATTATCAAGCTTTAGATGTCCTGCTAAACCACAAGCCTCATAGCTAATACCCTCTTGTAAATCTCCATCACCACACAAACAATATACGCTATGGTCTATAAATTTGCTTGTTTCAGAATTTACTTGATTTGCTGTATATTTAGATGCCATAGAGAAACCAACTGCATTAGCAATCCCTTGCCCAAGAGGTCCTGTTGTAATTTCAATTCCATCTGTATGTCCATATTCAGGATGCCCTGGAGTTTTAGAATCAAGTTGTCTAAAGTTTTTGAGGTCATCCATTGAAATATCATAACCTAAAAGATGAAGAAGAGAGTAAATAAGACCTGTTGCATGTCCACCAGAGAATACTAATCTATCTCTATTTAACCATTTTGAATCTTTTGGATTATGATTGATATGTTCGCTCAAAACTGTTGCAATATCTGCAAGACCCATTGGAGCCCCTGGGTGTCCTGAGTTTGCTCTTTGTACCATATCAGCTGCTAAAAATCTAATTGTATCTGCTTTTTTTTGTCGTAATCTATTCATCTAATTCCTTTTTTATTTATAATTATTTTAATCTTAAGGTATATATCCCCTATACATCATCCATACTTTATATCGGCAATCCTTTATAGTTGCCCTTGAATTTTAAAATTATATCAAACTTATCCTATTAAATCACTACATAAATCAAATCTATTATGTGTCATTAGGTGTACTTTCCCATGAAGTTTCATAACCTCATCAAAAATCCCTTTTGAAATTGCAAATCCAACCTCTTGTTCTTTATCTTCTCCATCCATAGAAGCTAAATTCATCTCATCAATTATATCTTTTGGAACTGTAATCCCTGGAACTTTATCTGATATAAAATTGGTTGTTCTTGCCCTTACTACTGGGAATTGACCCAAAATTAATTTTGCATCTTTTGCTGTTTCTCTTATACTTTCCTTTTTTGCCTCTTCAAAAATCTCTAATAACTCTTTAGCATTATCAATATCATAAACAGGTTGAGTTATAATTGCTCTTGCTCCATAGTTAAGTTTTTTTAAAATCTTTTTTTGAATTCGTCTCATATCTTTTGAATACGCATTTGCAACAGCAAAAGGATAGATAGGATTTGGAGCAGGATTTAATGCTTTATTTGAATAATCTACTCCACGATTAAGATGATATATTATACTTAAAAGAAGAGTTGAATCTCGCTCAAGAACCCCTTTTACCTCTGGTTGGTCACTAAGCTTTGCAGGGTCTCCTGTAAGAGCTAAAATACAACGAAGGTCAAAATCATTTGCACCAAGAAGAGTTGATTGTAAAGATAATTTATTTTTATCCCTCATACTCATAGTTGCAATTACAGGCTTACCAAACTCTTGCTGAACTTTAATCGCAGATAAAACTCCTGACATTTTAAGTTTTGCCAATGGATTATCAGTAACACTAAATCCATCAATTTTTTTATCTAATCCTAAATTTTTAATATTATCTATAACTGCATTTATACTTGCACCATGTGGAGGTGTAATCTCCACTGTTATAAACTTTTCATCACTACATAATTTTTTACAAAATTTATCAAACATAACTATCCTATTATATTATTAATATGATATTTTATCTAAAAA
>CAYWFW010000011.1:0-4482 GCA_964457735.1 uncultured Sulfurovum sp.
AGGTATAATTTCTATAAGATATTTTATAATTAAAAAAGGTTTAAAATAATGTTTGAAACAGTTATCGGTTTAGAAGTCCATGTGCAATTAAATACAAAAACAAAGCTTTTTTGTTCGTGTCCAACAAGTTTTGCAGAGCGTCAAAATTCTAACACTTGTCCAACTTGTTTGGCTCTTCCAGGAGCTTTACCTGTAGTTAATAAAGAAGCAGCAATTAAAGCTATGAGATTGGGATATGCAATTAATGCTAATGTAAATCACAGTTCAAATTTTGATAGAAAAAGTTATTTTTATCCTGATAGCCCATCTGCATATCAGATTACTCAATTGCATAAAGCTATTGTTCAAAAAGGTGAGGTTTTTATAGACTTAAAAGATGGTTCAACTAAACGAATAGGTATGACACAAGCTCACCTTGAAGCTGATGCTGGAAAAAATATGCATGATGGTGATATATCAAAAGTGGATTTAAATCGTGCAGGAACACCTCTACTTGAGATTGTATCAGATGCTGATATGAGAAATTCTGATGAGGCAGTAGCATATCTTAAAAAACTTCATTCAACTGTAAGATATTTAGATATTAGTAATGCAAATATGCAAGAGGGTAGTTTTAGATGTGATGTAAATGTTTCTATCCGTCCAAAAGGGCAAAAAGAGTATGGAACAAGAGTAGAGATAAAAAATATAAATTCATTTAGATTTGTAGCTGATGCAATTGCTTATGAGGTTCAAAGACAAACTGAAGCGTATGAAGATGGAGTTTATGAGAAAGAAGTTCATCAAGAAACAAGACTTTGGAATGTTGAGAAAGGGATTACTAAATCTATGAGAGGCAAAGAGGAAGCAGCCGACTATAGATATTTTCCAGACCCAGATTTACGTCCTTTAGTTGTGACTGATGAGATGATAGCAGAAGCTAAAAAAATGCCTGAACTTCCTGATGCTAAAGTTAAAAGATATATGGAAAATCTTAAAATAAAAAAATATGATGCTTTAGTGTTATGTTCTACTAAAGAATTGGCTTACTATTTTGAAGATATGATAAAAGTGGGAGCGTCACCTAAAAATAGTGTAAATTGGTTAACTACAGAGCTTTTAGGAAGACTTAAAAAAACAGAATTTAATATTAGTTCATCTCCAGTCTCTGCTTTAAAATTAGGTGAACTTGTATCTAAAATTGATTCAGGTGAAATTAATGGTAAGGGTGCAAAAGATATTTTAGATGTTTTGATAAAAGAAGATAGAGATATAAACGAACTTATTGACTCTATGGGGCTAAAGCAAGTTAATGATGATGGTGCAATATTAGCTATTATTGACGAAATATTAGCGAAAAATCCAGATAAAGTGGAGCAGTATAAAGGTGGAAAAGAGAAATTATTTGGATTTTTTGTTGGTCAAACTATGAAAGCTAGTCGAGGTTCTGCTAATCCTCAAAAGGTAAATGAGCTTTTAAAAGAAAAATTAGCATAGTTTAAAATAATGGCAAATATAAAATGTACTCACTGTAATTTGGAGTTTAGTGAAGATGTGATGATTAAAGACCAAGATGATAATCAACAACAACTATATTTTTGTTGTAAAGGTTGTCAAGGTGTTTATCATCTACTTCAAAATGAAGGGTTAAATAGTTTTTATGATAAATTGGGAAATACTAATTTAGAACCTGTTACCTATATTGATAGAGAATTAGAGAAGTTTGATTTAGAGGGATTTGAGAGAAAATATATTAAAAATATTGATGATAACCTTAAACAGATTCATCTTATTATAGAGGGGATTCACTGTTCTGCCTGTGTTTGGCTAAATGAAAAGGTGTTACATAAACAAGATGGAATAATTGAAGCATCTATTAATTATACCAATAATAAGGCAAAAATAGTATGGGATGGTGATGAGATAAAACTTTCTAAAATTATTGAAACTATTAGAGCCATAGGATATAATGCCTATCCTTATGATCCATCTCTCCAAGAAGAAAAAGCAAATAGCACTAAAAAAGATTATTATAGTAGAATTTTAGTTGGTGTATTTGGAAGTATGAATATAATGTGGATAGCGATTGCTCAATATGCAGGATATTTTACAGGGATGGAGCAAAAATTTAAAGATATTTTGAATGTCGCAGAATTTTTATTGGCAACTCCTGTACTTTTTTATAGTGGATGGATATTTTTTAAAGGTGCATATTTTGGATTTAAAAATAAAATTGTAAATATGGATACTCTTGTGGTTTCAGGAGCAATATTGGCTTATGTTTATTCAATATATGCAATGGTTACACAAAGTGGTGAGACCTATTTTGAATCTGTTGTGATGATTATTACATTTGTTTTAGTTGGAAAATATCTTGAAGTTTTAAGTAAAAAACAAGCAGTTGATACGCTTGATGGTATTATGGGTTCAACTCCAACAGAAGTGATGATAATTGAAGATGAGATTAAATCTCTTGTAAGTGTTGAGAGGATAAAAGTCGGTGATATAATAGAGGTTCGCCCAGGTGAAAAAATTGTTATTGATGGAACAATAATATATGGAGAAGCATCTTTTGATGAAAGCTCTTTAACAGGTGAAAATGAACCAATTTATAAAAAAATAGATGATCAGATTTTAAGTGGTAGTATATGTCTAAACTCAGCAGTTAGATATAGAGCAACAAAAGATATATCAACTTCACTTTTAAGCTCTATTGTAAGTCTCTTAGAAGATTCTATTGCTAAAAAGCCTAAAATAGAACAGTTGGCAAATCAAATTTCTGGATATTTTTCTACTATAATCTTATTGATTGCAATTGTTACATTTGGTGTTTGGTTTGGATTTATTAGTGATTTTGAAGAAGCTCTAATTGTGGGAATATCTGTAATTGTTATAGCGTGTCCTTGTGCATTAGGTTTAGCAACTCCAATGAGTACACTTGTTGGAATTGGACTATCAGCAAAAAGAGGTCTTTTATTTAAAGAAGCAGGACATTTAGAAACTATGGCAAAAAGCACCATTTTAGCTCTTGATAAAACAGGAACAATCACAGAAGGAAAACCTTGTGTTGTAGATTCAAACTTTAAAAATGAATTTGACCCAAATTTATTATATTCTTTTGTTAGTTTATCAAAACATCCAATAAGTGTTAGTATAGCTTCACATATAAAAAACCAGCATACTCAAGAGATATTCTTAGAAAACTTTCAATCAATAGAAGCAAAAGGTTTAAAGGGTAAATTTGATAATGAAAACTTACTAGGTGGTAATGTTGAATTTATGATAGAAAATGGTGTTCACATAGATATAAAAAGAGATATTAATAGCGATAATTCAATCTTTATATATGCAATAAATAAAAAAGTTATGGTTATTTATGAACTTCAAGATAAGATTCGTGATGGTGCAGTTGAAGCGATTAAAGATATTAAAGATTTAGGTATTAAAGTTGTTATGCTTACAGGAGATAATGAGAAAAGTGCTTTAAGAGTTGCAAAAGAGGTTGGTATTGATGAAGTTTATTCAAAACTATTACCTCAAGATAAAGCCTCTAAGATAGATGAGTTTCATAAAAATGGTGATGTTGTTGTGATGGCAGGAGATGGAATTAATGATACTATCGCTTTGGCTTCATCTGATATTGCGATTGCTATGGGAAGTGGTGCAGATATATCTATAGAGGTTAGTGATGTGGTCTTAATGGATGATAAACCTAAAAATTTATATGAAGCATTTGTGATTTCAAGACGAACATATAGAGGGATAAAAGAGAATTTAGGATTTTCTATACTTTATAATATGATTACAGTTCCAATGGCTGTGATGGGATTTGTAACACCTCTGATTGCGGCGTTATCAATGAGTTTAAGCTCTTTGATTGTTGTTGCTAACTCTATGAGAATCAAAAATATTAAATTTAAGGATAAAAATGAGTGAAACAGTAATTATTTTGATGCTTGGAGTCTCAACTTTTCTTGGAGCATTGGGACTTTTATCTTTGATTTGGGGAGTAAAGACAGGACAATTTGATGACCAATCTAAATTTATTGATGGAGCAAGATATGATAATCAAGAAGATTTAGAAGATGCTGTTTTGATGGATAGAAAAAAAGAGGAACGAAAAAAAAGAAAAGAAAAAGAGTCTAATTATCGCCCACCAGATTAGTTAGAACTTTTACTCGTTCCCATCGCTCCTGCGTAGGAATGTATATATAGAGTTATATTTATTCAGTCCATTATATTTTTTGTGGAAATATTATATTAGAGCTAAGAGTATATTACTTATTGAAAAGCTCTATTCCCCTCTTCTACAATATCATTTATATATTTATACGCTTCATCATCAGTAAATCCATTTTTATTACAAGCATTTTTAAGATGGTAAAGTTCTTTTATAAAAGATGTATTTTGAATACCAGGGTTATCAGTACCTAATACAACCTTAAGTTTTTTAGTACGAATATTAAACTTATTAGGAGATATATCATTATCTACTGGTTTAAA
>CAYWFW010000012.1:0-2783 GCA_964457735.1 uncultured Sulfurovum sp.
AATAATAAATGAGTAACAAATATAACCCAAAAGATGTAGAAGATAAATATTATAAAATATGTGAAGATAGAGGCTATTTTGAGATAGATGGAAATAAAGATATTCAAGAGGAGGGGAAGAATTTTTCTATAATGATGCCCCCACCAAATGTTACTGGTAGCTTACATATTGGTCATGCACTAACTTTTACTCTACAAGATATTATTACAAGATATAAAAGAATGGATGGTTACAAAACTCTGTGGCAACCAGGAACTGACCATGCAGGGATAGCAACTCAAAATGTTGTTGAGAAACAACTTTTATCTGAAGGAACAACCAAAGAGAAACTAGGGAGAGAAAAGTTTTTAGAACGAGCTTGGTTACAAAAAGAAACAAGTGGTGGAAATATTGTTCATCAAATGAGAAAACTAGGGGTTACTCCAGCTTGGAAAAGGGAACGATTTACACTTGATAGTGGTCTTAAAGAGGCAGTAAAAGATGCTTTTGTTTCACTTTATAATAATGGGGATATTACTCAAAATAATTATATGGTTAATTGGTGTACAAAAGATGGTGCATTATCTGATATTGAGGTTGAACACGATGAAGTAAATGGTAAGTTTTATAATATGATTTATAAATTAGCAGATGGAAGCGGTGAAGTTGAAGTTGCAACTACTAGACCTGAAACATATTTTGGGGATACCGCTATTATGGTTCATCCTGATGATAAAAGATATAGTAATATAGTTGGAAAAGAGGTTTTATTACCTTTAACAGATAGAGTAATTAAGGTTATTACAGATAATCATGTTGATATGGAATTTGGAACTGGAGTTGTTAAAGTTACCCCTGCACACGATCAAAACGATTACCTTGTTGGAAAAAGACACAATTTAGATTTTATTAAAGTTTTTGATGAGAAAGGGATTTTAAATGATTATTGTGGGGAGTTTGCTGGTCTTGAAAGACTTGAAGCTCGTCCAATTATTGTAAAAAAACTTGAAGATGAGGGGTATATTGTTAAAATAGAGGAGCATATTCATCAAGTTGGGCATTGTTATAGATGTAAAAATATTGTTGAACCTTTTATCTCAACTCAATGGTTTTTAAGTAATGAGATGGCACAAAATTCTATTGATAAAACAAAAGAGCAAACAAAAGAGAGAGCTAAAAAAGGGGGAACTCTATTTCACCCACAACATTGGATAAACTCTTATACTGCTTGGATGGATGAGCTTAGACCTTGGTGTATCTCAAGACAACTTTGGTGGGGGCATAGGATTCCTGTATTCACTTGTGATGATGAAAAATGTAACCATCAATGGGCAGATAAAGCAGATAAACCAGATTGTTGCCCTAAATGTGGTAATAAAAATATGACACAAGACCCTGATGTTCTTGATACTTGGTTTAGTTCTGCTTTATGGGCAATGTCTCCATTAGGTTGGGGAATTAATGGTAAATTAAAAGAGTTATATAATAATTCTGATATGACCGATTTTTATCCAAATTCATTATTAATCACTGGTTTTGATATTATGTTTTTTTGGGTTGCTAGAATGATGATGATGGGGGAACATTTTACAAAAGAGTTACCTTTTAAAGATATCTATATGCATGCTTTAGTTCGTGATGAAACTGGTGCAAAAATGTCAAAATCTAAAGGTAATGTTATCGACCCATTAGATATGGTTGAGGAGCATTCAGCTGATATTATTAGATTTACACTTGCTTATCTTGCAGTTCAAGGGAGAGATATTAAACTTGGAGCTAAAAATTTAGAGCAATTTAGAAATTTTACAAATAAACTTTATAATGCAAGTAACTTTTTACAATTAAATGTAGATACTTTTAAAGATTTAGGAGAGATAGAAATACAAACTTCTCTTGGTCTTTATATGCAAAGTAGATTATCTGTTGCAGTAGATTCTATTAGAGAAAGAATTGATAGTTATAAATTTGATGAGATGGCTAAAGTTTTATATAATTTTGTATGGAATGAATTTTGTGATTGGGGTATTGAATATTGTAAAGCAGATATTCAAAAAGAGCAAGATAATTCATATTCAATAAATCCTAATATGGATAAATATTATGAGTTGGGTGCAATTTTTAAAGAAACATTGAAAATGATATCTCCAATTATGCCTTTTATCGCTGACCACCTTTATCATAAATTAAGTGAAACAACTATTGAAGAGGGTAAATCTCTTATGATTATGGAATTTCCAAAAGATATTAAAAGAGATTTAGAGATTGAAGAGTTATTTGATGTTATTCAAGAGGCTATTACATCAGTTAGAAGAGCTAAAGTTATAATTGATATGGGAAATAGTAAAATTGAGAAAGCATATATAAAACTTGATAAAGTTATTAAAAGACCGCAAACAATATCATCTCATACACCAAATAGTATTGTAGATATAATGAAACCATATATTGAAAAAGTGGCTAAAGTAAAAAATATTGAATTTGTAGATACTAAAGTTGAAAATTCTATTACAGATATATCTGATAATTTAGAGGTTTATATCCCAACTGCTGAAATTGATATGACACCTATTATTAATAAACTTACAAAGCAAAAAGAGAAACTTGAAAAAGAGATTGCAAAATTAAATGGGATGTTATCAAATGAAAGATTTGTAGCAAATGCTCCAGAGGTTGTTATTGCAGAGAATAGAAAAAATTTAGAAGATGCTCAAAATAAACTTCTAAAAATCGAGAAAGAGTTAGTAAGTTTTTAACTTATAGTACGATTAATTAAATAATTATAATATCTTAATTTATTGTTCCTA
>CAYWFW010000013.1:0-13896 GCA_964457735.1 uncultured Sulfurovum sp.
ATCCCACCACAGACCACAATTTAGATTTTAGGGTTTGGTGTGGGGTTTGTAATTTAATCTATATCTAAGTTCTATTTATTATCTAACTTTTGACAAGGCTAAAGCCGTCGTCTCCGAGATAAATTCTATATTTTAGAACATAGAGGAATCTATTTTCCTCTAATTTGATATGTAATATCTCCTGCTCCAAATGCAACAACAAGACCATCTTTATACTCTTTTATACAAATATTATCTTTATATAATTTAACAATAGAGTTTGAGGTAGTTACATAATCTGCAATAATAAGATTATATTGACTAAAATTTTCTTGAAAATCTATATCAATCTTTTCCTCTCCTGCACTCCATACAGGAAGAATGATAAGCTCATCAACTCCATCAAAAGAGTCTATAAAAAGTTGAAGATTATCAATTGTTCTACTATATTTATGTGGTTGCCAAATTGCTATAGTTTTTTTTAAACCTTTTAGTTTAGAATATATTTCAATCGCTTCAAGTGTAACTTTTATCTCTGTTGGATGATGTGCATAATCATCAATTATAACACTATTATCAATATTTTGAATAATATCAAATCGTTTTTTAATCCCTTTATAATTCAAGAGATTTGTTTTAATATCTTCTATATTTTCACCTAGTTGTAGAGCTGATAGTATTGCTAATGAGGTATCTAGTGCAATATGTTCTCCAATACTAAACACCTCAAAAACTCCAAAATCTAGCAATTTAAATCTTGTATATGGCACACCATCAATTAAAATAAACTCTATATCCGAAATATCTTTACTTGGAAATAGTTTTATGCTTGGTATATCTAAGGAGCTTAAATATTCATCTTCACCATTAATCACCCTAATCGTACCTAGCGATAAAAATTTTTTATATGCATTATAAAATCTTACCTCATCATAATCATAATATTCCATATGTTCAGGCTCTACATTTGTAACAATTGATAGATAAGGATTACAATTTAAAAAGCTCTCATCACTTTCATCTGCTTCAAATACCACCTTTTTGTTTGGATATTCTCTTACATTTGAGCTAAACTCTTTACTAATTGCACCAATTAGTGCATTTGTTTTTGGCAAGATTGAGGCTAAAATAGCAGAAGTGGTACTTTTGCCATGAGCTCCACCCACTGCATATATTTTATGATTTGATAATATAAATTTAAGTGCATCTTTTCTTGAGAGAAGTTCAATATCAAGCTCTAACGCTCTTTGATACTCTGGATTATCTGTTTTAACTGCAGCAGAATATATAACAATATCACAACCATCTATAGCATCTTTATGATGTGGTATTGTAACTTTTGCATTAAAATTATTGACTAAACTATCTGTAATCTCTGTTTGTTTAATATCCGATCCCGAAATTTTATATCCACTATTAAACAAAAATTTAGCTAATGCAGAAAGACCGATTCCACCAATACCAATAAAATGAACTCTTTTATTCATTATTGCTCTTTTAGAACTTTTAATTCATTATTTGCTTTTTGAAGATATTTATCATTAGTTTTATAAAATTCATTTATATCTATTTGAAAATTTGTTAAAAAATATGCAAGTGGGTCACTCTCGTCATATTTACTATTATCTGCAATATTACTCATAAAATCATCAAATTTTGTACCATTTATAACAGATACGGCATGAACCATCATAGCATCTTGAAGCTTTGGATAATCAATCACATAGTTTAAAACTAAAAATAACTCTTTAGCACTTTTTGTAGAGTTATCACTATATGTCTGAATGGCATGTTCGTATATTGCTCTAATTGTTGATATATCCTCTTGAATATTCATATCAAAAAACTTTTTACTTGTAAGATAAGTAGCTAATTTATCAAATGCTTCATTTACAATAAATGTAAAAACTTCATTAATTCTATCCTCTTCTGCTTCAATTAATATTAATGAATCAAGAAGTTGATAGCCTTTAATCAAGCTTTTTTGCTCATACATCTCATCTTTGAGTAGTTCTAAATTTGCCAAAAACTCTTTATTTGTTTTTAACTCTTCAATATCTATATCAGTATCTATTTGTGTATTATTTTGCATTAATTCCCTTTTCTTGTAAACATCTTTTTATTCTAATAAGTGCATCTTTCATCAATAAAGATTCATAAACAAGAGCTAATCGTACAAAACCTTTACCTTGTTCCTCTCGTCCTAAAAACGAACCAGGAAGTACTTTTATCGCATAATCTTTATATAATCTAATTGTAAACTCTATCTCATCTTCAACCTCAAGCCAAATATAAAATGTAGCAACTGGTGTATCTATATTTAAAATCTCTTTTGCCATTTTGAAATTTCTTTTATATTGGTCTCTAAAACCATCTACATGGATATGATCTTTCCATGCTACAGACGAAGCATATTGCAAAGGTAGTGGTGATGCACATCCAACATAAGTACGATATGTCATATATTTTTTTAAAATGTTCTCGTCACCTGCAATAAAACCACTTCTTAGCCCTGGAGCAGAGGAGCGTTTGGATGCAGAGTTTATAACTAATATATTTTTAAAATCAATATTTCCAATCTCAATCGATGCATTTAAAAGTGATGGAATAGGTTCATCTAGGTATAAATCTATATAACACTCATCATTTAATAAGATAAAATCATACTTTAGTGCCAATTTAACCCAAGATTTTAGCTCATCCATTAGTAAAGTTGATGCTGTTGGATTATTTGGTGAATTTATAATCACAAAATCGCATAACCATAAATCTTTATTATCAATATCAGGTTTAAAATTGTTCTCTTTTGTAAGATTAAGGTATATCACTTTTGCTCTACTAGCAATTGCAGAACCTTCATATATCTGATAAAATGGATTTGGAAATGCCATCACAGGATTATCAATATCATGAAGCAAAAATTGAGGAAAATTAAATAATACCTCTCTTGTTCCAAATGTTGGAATTAATTGAGTTGGCTTAAGTTTTATATCAAATCTTTTTTTCATATACTTAAGCATACTACTATTTAAAAACTCTTCACCTGCCGTTTTTGGATATTTATTTAGAGTTTGAGCATTATTTGTTAATTCATCAAGTATAAAAAGAGGGGTATTAAATTGTGGCTCACCTATTGTTAGGCTAACTTCTTTGTGATTTTTATTTGGTTTAATATCTCTTAGAAGATTATTTAATTTTTCAAATGGGTATGTTTCAAAATTCAAATTATATATCCTACCTTTTTAGGAAATTATATCAAAAGATTGCTGTATATTCTATAGATTCTGGCTTTTAAATTATTTAATTAAATCTTAAAGCCCATACTGATACTCTTATCAAAACTATTTCCCATCTCTTTTTTTATCTCTTGTAAAAAATCTTCAATTGCAAATATACTCTCATCTCTAATTGCAACTTTATATGCACTATTTTTAATAATTAAATTTATCTGTCCACCAGTAAGCTCATAACGGGTCAATAACTCAATATCAAAATTATTTGTAAAGTCTGCATTCTCTGGCAACATCAACTGCCAAAGTCTTAATCTCTGCTTTATAGTTGGTTTTTTAAATTCCACTTTATAGTTAAATCTTCTTGAAAAGGCTTTATCTATATTGTCTATAAGATTTGTTGTGGCTATCAAAATTCCTTCAAATCTCTCTATTTGTTCAAGAAATATATTTTGCATTTGATTGTGCATTTTATCTATACTTCCACCTTGCCCCTCATTTCTACTACTCAAAAATTGGTCTGCCTCATTTAGTAATAAAATAGGTTCTACTTTGGCTTTATCTGAAAGTTCTTTAAACTTATCAAAGATTTTTCGCACATTTTTTTCACTCTCTCCAACATACATTGATAGAATTTTAGAACAATCAAGGCTTAAGATCGGTTTTTTAAGAGTTTTTGCAAGACTCATTGCCGTCATCGTTTTTCCAGTTCCTGCAACGCCATAAAATATAATCTTAGCATCAATTGTTTTTTTATTGCTATCTTTTATTCCCCAATCTTTTAATTTTTTAAAGACATCTTTATCAACTTGCTTAATAACACTATTTAAAATTGCTCTTGTATCTTTATGAAGTACCACATCTTCTAAAGCTGTTTGTGGTGGGAGGTACTCAAAAATATCTTGCTCCTGAATCAACAAATCAAGCTTTAATTTGGTTACTTTTTTCTTTTTATTTGGATGAATAATCTGTTTAATAATATCATCTTGAAGATAAAAAGAGCGACTAATCCCACCAAAGGGTGTAAGAACCTCTTCATAATCAACTATATTTTTAGATATTAGCGTAGAGTTATCCTCTAATAGTGAACGATTTTTGATTTTATCATAATCATTAAATGATATTATATCAATCAGAGTATTCATCTCTCTCAATCTTCCATCACCTTGGGAATATTCCTCTTTTAATAAAGCCAAAAAGACTCTCTTCTCTTGTTCATTTAACTTATTCTCTTTTAAAAATGTCTCCACAATAATTGGCTCTTTTGTTACATCTATCCTCTCTTGAATCCGTTTGCCCAAAAGTATAAACCTATTTTTTAATCTTCCTAGACCTAGTATATTATCTTTATATGAACCCATTTTATATAATATTTCAACCAAATCAAATTGATCTTGGAGGTACTCTAAATGATCAGTATATGGTTTTATATCAGGAAGCTGTATCTCTAATGAACCTTTCTCCAAAAGTTTTAAAAGTGCAATACTAGGGGAAACAGATATATTTAATATCTCTAAATTAAGAGTATCATTTGTTTTGATTTGACCAAAATTTATCTCAGTAAGCCAACCTAAATTTATAATATGCTTGATTGTAGAAAGGTATAAAAGATACTCATATTGCTTTGATGAAAAGTTTTCTTGTAGTATCTCTAGCACCAAAACTTCTTGCTCTCCTGCTACATATTTGCGACATATAAATTGTAAAATCTTTGCTTCTAGTTTGCTACATTTTAGATGAGAAAAAATTTTAGTTTTTTTAACACTTTTTTTTTCTATAAAATCAATAAGATATTTCAATGATAATTCCTAAGTTTTGATATATTAATTCTAGTATATCATATAAGGGTTAATATTAAAGTTATTATGTTAAAATCTAAATATTCAAAATTAATTTAAAAAATCAGGAGCTTATTAATGAAATATATCATAGCATTATTCATTTCACTTTTTTATATATCTTGCAGTACTAGCAGTAGTGATTATATAGAAACAAACCTACCACAAGAGAGTGGAAAACCATTGGGTACTTGGGTATTAAATAGTAATAACCTAAACGATAATAGCTCTAAGAGTCAATTTTTTGCAAATTGTTCAAGCAGGGGAATAAAACATATAGATCAATCAATTGATATGCAACTTCTTGATAATGGTTCATATGAAATTATCGATAAATCTAGTTTGGTTGATTTTATAATAGAAGTTTATAAAGAAGGGATGACTTTTAATGTTTTAATTAACGACCCTGATGCTTTTAATAAAGCCAATTACGAAGATTCATTTAGAAAATTAGAGACTATAATTGACTTTAATGCTGAACTTACATCTTTGATTGGTATTGGAGTTCTTGGAGTAAAATATAGAGTAGATTTGGCAAGTTCCACAGGTTGGGCAAAAAGTCATCATCAAGCTACTTATGATTACCTATATTATCTATTTCAAGCAAAAGAGAAAATAAAAAGAGAAAATGCAACTCTTCTTTTATCTGTTGATGCAAGTGCAGGTTGGGACTCATCCTCTTATGCAATATCATTTAACACAAAAGATAAAAAGTTTATATATCATATTATAGATATAGTAGATTATGTAACACTGTTTTCATTTGGTAGAGATGAAGCTTCAATATATTCAGCAATAAGTGATGAGTTAAGATATGTAAGAGATAAGCAAAAAACAAATTGTATAGTTCCCTCTTTAGCCGTATCGCCACAACTTGATGAATCAGATACATTTTATGGTATAGATGATAATGGTGCATCTTTTTGGGAGACACTAAATGGCTTTCAAGATGTTGTTGAAGATGATATGAGAGTTCCATTAATTATGATAGAAAATTATCATCACTTTGATCAAATTCCAGCAGTTAGACCAAATTAGAGAAGCAAGAAATGTCAAATATAAAAACAACAGGCTTTTCATTAGCTAAAGGTAAAAATCTTACAGGTGACGATTTTTTTGATGTTAAGATTGTTGATAATTTGACAATTGCCATTGTTTGTGATGGTGTGGGAAGTGCTACGGAGGGTGCTGAAGCATCTAGGAGGGTTACTAAATATTTGATGAATAACTTTAAAAATCGTCCTAGTAGTTGGAGTATCGAAAAGTCTATTAAATCTTTTATCACTTCTATAAATTCTATTTTATATGAAGAGTCTATGGTTAATTATGAGCGACCTGAGATTGTTACCACTTTAGCAATGGTGATTATTGAGGGTGATAGGCTTTATGGTGCAAATGTGGGTGATAGCAGGATATATCTTCAAAGAGAGGGCATTATGAGTCAGCTTTCACATGACCATTTGATGCAAGAGGATGGGTATGAGGGGGTTTTAACTCAAGCTATTGGGATTGATAAAATTGTTACACCATATTATTTTGAGAATATAATCAATGCAAAAGACAAGATTTTATTGTGTAGTGATGGGTTATATACTATAATTGATGAGAATTATATATCTGAAAAAATCTCTTATGGAGCTAATTTTTTGGTAAAAGATGCTTCTAATAAGATGAAAGATGATTTGCCTGATGATACAACTGCTGTGATTATTGATATTTTGGGAATTAATCAAGTAGAAAAACTTAAAAAACAAAATCTTATTATTCCAATAGATTTAAAAGAGGGGATGATAATTGATGGATATAAACTTAAAAAATCATTAATTCAAAATAATCGTACTTGGTTGTGTTCTAAAAAGAGTAAAGAGTATGTATTAAAATTTGCTCCTATTGAAGCAATTGATGAACCTGCTATATTAGATTTATATGTAAAAGAGGCTTGGAATTCTAAAAGGCTAAAGGCTGGATTCTTTCCAAAAGCTGTAATACCAAAAAATAGAACAAATCGTTATTATGTGATGGAAAAATTGGATGGGATAGATTTAAAAGAGTATATAAAAAAAAGAAAACTTCATATTGATGATGCTATTACACTAGCCAAAACTATTTTAAAAATGTCTCAATATCTTTTAAAATTTGACTTAGTTCATGGAGATATAAAACCTGAAAATATTATGGTAAGTAAAAGAGATGAAAAATATATATTTAAAATTATTGATTTTGGAAGTATAACAGAGATTTATAGTATAAATTCTCGTGCTGGGACACCGTCATATCTAGCACCTGAGAGGTTTCAAAATAGTAGTATAAATGAATCTAGCGAAATATTTTCTATCGGGATAACTCTATATGAAGTATTAACTCAACAGTTTCCTTATGGAGAGATTGAGCCATTTCAGACACCTATTTTTAAAATCTGTAAATCACCACAAATTATTAATAAAAATATCCCCTCTTGGCTAAATAGTGTTATTTTAAGAAGTATATCTATAGATGAGAATATTAGATATAAAAACTATTCAAATATGATGTATGAATTGGAAAATAGTGATAAGGTTAAACCATATTTTGACAAAAATATCTCTATTATTGAACGAAATCCATTAATTGTATTTAAAATAGGTTTTATACTATCAATGATTATAAATATAATATTAGTCTTAAATATCTTAAAATAGTAAATTTTTTTGTTATAATACTTTAAAAAAAGAGATAAAATGAAAATAAAAGCTATTCAACAATCATTAATTGAGGCTTTTTTAATGCCTATTAAAGCTATAAGAATGAGGTATATCCCTCTATTAATGATATATTTTTCTTATGGGGCAACGGCGTTTACCTCTATTGCTAATGATTTTTTTATTAAAAAAGAGCTTGGATTATCGGCAGTTGAACTTATTGAATTATCATTTTGGATAATGATACCATGGAGTATCAAGATGATATTTGGTCAGCTTGTAGATTCTGTAAGCATATTTGGTTCAAATAGACGAATATATGTTTATATTGGTGCTATTTTAATGACTATTGGAACACTTTTACTTATCTCAATAGCAGGAGATTATGCTTTTATCTCATCTTATGATAAGAACAATCTATATATCATATCTTTGCTTATTACAACTGTTGGAATAGTGATGCAAGATGTGGTGGCAGATACGATGAGTACAGAGGTCATTGATAAAACTCAAACTCCTAGTGAGATTAAAAAAGAGTTGGCAACTATTCAGATTTTAGCAAGATTAGCGTTAGCATTGGCTGGATTTATGGTTTCTGGTCTTGGTGGATATTTAGCTGGAATTTTTACTTATGAGACTATATTTATTATATCTCTCTTTATTCCTGTTATCTCAATCTTAGGAATTACTTTTGTCAAATTAAATCATATCAAAAGTTCACCTTTAAATAAAAAGATATTCTTTGGTGGATTAGGTTTTGCTATTTTTATAATATTTATGGGAATAAATAAAGTACCTTTTGCTCAAGAGATAATATTTGTAGTTTCTCTCAGTGTGGTATTATATATGTTAAGAGAGTTAATTCATGAGCTTGATGAGGATACAATTAGACATATTAAAATGGCAATGATTGTGATATTTGTATATCGTGCAATGCCATCAGTTGGTCCTGGATATTCGTGGTGGATGATGGATATATTAAAATTTGATGAGGCATTTTTTGGGGTTTTAGCTCAAATAGGTGCAACTTTAGGAATTATAGGAATGTGGATAAGTGGAAAATATATTGTAGAAAAATCAATATCAACTGTACTTATCACCCTTACTGTTATATTTACAATTTTATCCTTGCCTATGCTTGGACTCTATTATGGAATTCATAATATGCTTGGAATTGATGCTAGGACTGTGGCAATTATTGATACGGTAGCTAGTTCTCCTTTTGATTATATTGCAGGGGTTGTGATGCTTACGCTCGTGGCAATTTATGCACCTGAGGGTAAAAAAGGGACTTGGTTTGCATTGATGGCTAGTTTTATGAATATTGCTATTGTTGCATCAAAACTTTTTACAAAATATCTAAATGAGATTTTTATGATAAGTAGAGAGGTAAAAGAGAATGGTGTAATTATTACAAATGCTGATTATTCTCAATTAGGAATTTTAATATGGGTGGTTATAATTATTGGATTTATTGTACCAATTGTAACAATATTAAAATTTAATCCAGATAAATAAAAGAGGTAAAAGTGGTAATATATGATAGTGTAAAAAAAGATAAAATTAAGTTTGAACCTATAATTGATTCAGAGGTTTCTATTTATGTTTGTGGTCCTACAGTCTATGATGATGCTCATTTAGGTCATGCAAGAAGTTCTTTGAGTTTTGATTTGTTAGTGAGAATTTTAAGAGAGTTAGAATATAATGTAACTTTGTGTAAGAATTTTACAGATATTGATGATAAAATCATAGCCAAAGTTAAAGATACAGGTAAAAGCTTAAAAGAGATTACAGAGTTTTATACAAAAAGATATAATAATGATATGAGTGCATTGGGTGTTATTAGAGCAGATATTGAGCCAAAAGCAACAGATTCTTTAAAAGCTATAGAGGAGATGATTCAAAGTTTAATAGATAAAGATTTTGCGTATATTACTGATACGGGAGATGTTTATTTTGATACTTCAAAAGATTCCAAATATGGTATTATTTCATCACAAGTAGTTGATGATAACCAAACTCAAAGTAGAGTAGAAAATAGTTCTCACAAAAGAGGAATAAAAGATTTTGCTTTATGGAAAGCTTGTGATAAAGATGAAGATATATGTTTTGAAACTCATTTTAGCAAAGGTCGCCCAGGATGGCATATTGAGTGTTCGGCAATGATTGATAAACACTTTGATGGAACAGACGAATATAATATTGATATTCATGGTGGTGGGGCTGATTTACTTTTTCCTCATCACGAAAATGAAGCGACTCAAAGTAGATGTAGCTGTGGTAAAGAGGTTGCTAAATATTGGATGCATAATGGTTTTGTAAATATTGATGGTCTAAAGATGAGTAAATCTTTGGGAAATAGTTTTTTTGTAAAAGATGCTCTTGATATTTATGATGCTGAAATTCTAAGATTTTATTTAATATCAATTCATTATAGAAATGAGTTTAATTTTAATGAAGAAGATTTGTTGGTCTCTAAAAAAAGATTAGATAAATTGTATCGTCTTAAAAAAAGATTAGCAGGAAAAGGTGGTGCTATTGATAAAGATTTTAAAGCCAATTTGATAGAAAGTATGAGTGATGATTTAAATATCTCTAAAGCATTAAGTGTAATTGATGAGATGGTTAGTGAGGCTAATGAAACTCTTGATAATGAACCAAAAAATAAAGCATTTAGAAAATCTATAATCTCTAATATTGAGTTTATTGATAAACTTTTAGGTTTTGGTGGCAAAGAACCATATTCATATTTTCAAATAGGTATAGACAAAGATAGCAAAACTAAAATAGAGAGTTTAATAGCTAAAAGAACAGAGGCAAAAAAAGGGAAAAATTTTGAATTATCGGATAAAATTAGAGATGAATTAAGCTCTATGGGTATTGCTCTTATGGATAGTGCTAATGGTACATTATGGGAAAAAGTATAAAAAATATTTTGGTGGGTTTTACCCACCCTATCAATGGTTTTTTGCCGTAGGGTGGGAGAATTCCACCATTGTTAATTAAAAAAGGATTTAATATTAAAAAAATTGTATATATGGGTACGCCAAATTATGCCAAAGATATTTTAGCTTCGTTAATAGAAGATAAAAATTATGAAGTTGTCTTAGTTATTACTCAGCCTGACCGTCCAGTTGGAAGAAAAAAGATTTTAACACCACCCCCTGTTAAAGATTTAGCACTACTAAATGATATAGAGGTATTTCAACCTGAGAACTTAAGAGATATTAAAACAAAAGAGTTAATATCTAGTAAAAATCCTGATTTTATTGTTGTGGCAGCATTTGGTCAGATATTACCTAAAAGTATTTTAGATATTGCACCTTGTATAAATCTTCATGCTTCAATCTTGCCTCAATATAGAGGTGCTTCACCTGTGCAACAATCTTTGCTTAATGCAGATAAATATAGTGGAGTAACGGCAATGCTGATGGAAGAGGGGCTTGATACTGGTGCAGTTTTGGGATATATATATTTTAAAATCCCTTTGGATATGAGACTTCATGGATTGATGCAACAATTGACTGATGATGCTTCTATTTTAACTATTGATATATTAAATAGATTTGATACCATCCAGCCACAAGAACAGATTAATCTTAATGCTACAAATTGTAAAAAAATAAAAAAAAGTGATGGAGAGATTGATTTTGATAATGCACAAGAGATATATAATAAATATAGAGCTTATCAAGGGTGGCCAGGGATTTTTACAAAAAGTGGAATGAAACTTTTAGATATTCAATTGATTGATTTGGACTCTTTAAATAATAAAGCAGAGGTTTTAGAGATTACAAAAGATAGTATAGTTGTTGGTTGTAGTGTTGGAAAGATAAAGATTCAAGAGGTTCAACCAAAATCAAAAAAAGCGATGCCTATAAGTGCATATATTTTAGGAAGAGGTATTAAAATTGGAGATTATATTACTTGATAGGGTAGATTCTACACAAAAGTATCTGCTGAGATTATTAAAAGACTCTAAGATTGAACCTCCTGTTGCGGTGGTTTCAAAAGAGCAAACTGATGGCATAGGAAGTAGGGATAACTCTTGGGCTGGAGGGGAAGGAAATTTATTTGTATCTTTTGCAATAGATATAGATAAACTCCCATCAGACCTTGCTATTGCATCTAGTTCTATATATTTTTCTTTTATAATGAAAGAGATTTTAGTTCAATATAATAATGATATATGGCTGAAATGGCCAAATGATTTTTATATAGGTAAAGATAAAATAGGTGGTACAATTACAAAAAAAATAGATAACCTTTTGGTGTGTGGAATTGGAATAAATTTAAGAAAAAATAAAAATAGCTATAAAGCTCTTGATATAGGGATTAAGCCTCTTATTTTGGTTCAAAAATATCTATTAAAACTAGATAAAACCAAAAGTTGGAAGGAGGTTTTTATCAAATATAAGTTAGAATTTAACAATAATAAAAACTTTTACACACATATCTTAAAAGATAAAGTCAGTTTAAGAGATTCTATTTTATGTAGTGATGGTTCATTAATAATTGAAGATAAAAAGGTGTATAGTTTAAGATGAGTAATATAATATGTATAGCTAACCAAAAGGGTGGCGTAGGAAAAACAACAACAGCTGTTAATCTCTCTGCATCATTAGCAAAAAATGGCAAAAAAGTACTTCTTATTGATGCAGATCCACAATCAAATGCAACAACAAGCTTGGGTTTTAGTAGAAATGATTATGAATTTAATCTCTATCACGTATTAGTAGGTATAAAAAGTTTTTCTGAGATTACCTTAAAAACCTCAATAAAAAGTTTATTTTTAGCACCTTCTAATATAGGTCTTATTGGGATAGAGAAAGATTTTCATAATGCAAATAAAAAAAATAGAGAACTAATTTTAAAAACTAGGTTAAAAGAGATACAAAAGATTTATGATTTTATTATTATAGATTCTCCACCAGCTCTAGGACCAATCACAATCAACTCATTGAGTGCATCAGATTGGGTTATTATCCCTATTCAATGTGAATTTTTTGCTCTTGAAGGTTTGGCACAGCTTTTAAATACGGTATCATTATTAACTAAGACAATAAATCCTAAGTTAAAGATAAAAGGGTTCTTGCCAACAATGTATTCAACTCAAAATAATCTATCAAAACAGGTCTTAGATGATTTGGAGCATCACTTTAAGGATAAACTTTTTCATCTTAAAGGAGATGATAAATGTATCGTTATTCCTAGAAATGTAAAAATTGCAGAAGCTCCAAGCTTTGGGCAACCAGTGATTGAGTATGCAGTAAACTCAAAAGGGAGTATAGCATATCAAGATTTGGCAACAGCCATATTAAAGTATTAGCCTATGGCATTGGGCAAAGGATTAGGTCTAATACTAGAAGAGGTGGGTTTAGCTTATGAAAATGAGATAAACTCTCTAAATATAGATGATAGTAAAAATATGCAAGTTGAAGAGCTTAATATAAATAGCATATCACCAAATCCATATCAACCAAGAAAATATTTTGATGAAGACTCTCTTTCAGAGCTTAGTTTATCTATTAAAAATCATGGACTTTTGCAACCTATTGTAGTTATAGAAAAAAAGAATGGTTATATCCTTGTTGCAGGGGAGAGAAGATTACGCGCTCATAAGTTGGCAAAAATTGATACCATAAAAGCAATTGTTGCAAATATGGCTTTAGATAGTTTTAAATTAAGAGAGTTAGCTCTTTTAGAAAATATTCAAAGAGAAAACCTAAATTCTATGGAATTAGCTAAGTCTTATGCTGAACTTATTGAAGTTTATCAAATTACTCATGAACAACTTTCCCATATTGTTCATAAAAGTCGTTCACACATTACAAATACTATGAGGCTACTAGCTCTTAGTCAATATGTTCAAAAACATATTATGAATGCAAAGATATCTCAAGGACATGCAAAAATTATTGTGGGATTAGATGAAAATCAGCAAAAATATATAATTGATAAAATATTAGAAGAGAAAATCAGTGTTAGAGAAACAGAAAAATTGGTCAAGAGGTATAAAGAAAAGAAAATAGTTAAAGTTATAGCCAAAAATATTTTTTTATCTGAATATTCTGACGAAATAAAAGAAAAACTAATATTTAATCATAAGATAAAAGATAATAAGTTGGAAATTGATTTTAAAAGTGTAGCGGAAATAGAAAGTTTTTTAAG
>CAYWFW010000014.1:0-4713 GCA_964457735.1 uncultured Sulfurovum sp.
AATCGGATAAAATTACTCTTATTTAAAAAATTATAACAATTTGACCATATTTTTAGACATTTCTTTTAACTTTTACTTTGATTGGGTCAAATAGTTTTAGCACCTCTTTTATCATAGGTTCTTCTAAAATCTCTGAGCTATCTTTCTCTTTTGCACTATAGGTATTTCCTGATGGTGGAGCTACACAAGAGCTTTTGGTTTGACAATCATCAAAATAATCATTAGATATATCAGAGGTGATGGCTTTAGCCTCACTTCCTACTTCTTCTTTAGTTAAAACTTTTTTTTTTGCGTTACTTTTTATTTTAGTATCTATACCAAAAATATCTTGAGTAAAAGTTTTGATAATATTCCAGTGTGATATTAACATCTTTTTATCATCATCAATTGCCGTTGAATTCCATGTAAGGGTATTATCTACAAAACTATCAAATGATATATTTTTATTAAAACAATCTCCTAGTTCATAGTTTCTGTCATAGATTTTATCTACAAGCTGTTTAAATTTTATATCTGATATATCTATTGATTTTGGCTCTTCTTTTTTGACTATATTTTGTGTTATAGTATCTTTAACCAAATCTTCTTCAACACTTAAAACTGGTGCTTTGGCTCTAGCCGTCACTTTTGATGAGTCATTTGTTGGAGTAACTGTTACACCATGAAGCTCTTTTTCTAATGATTTTATCATACTATCAATATCTTTAATATTTAAAGACTCCATCATTTTAAATAGTGTAAGAGCTAATATAAACTCACCATCTCCACCTATCTCAAATAATCTCTTTGATTGTGATATTGCACGAAAAAATCTATCTATAATCATTGGTGTAAATCTTTTATCAGAAGATAGTAATAAATCTTTAAGATATAAAGTTATCTCATCCATTATCATCTCTGCTTCATACTCTTTATTATCAGTGATAAATTCTAAGACTTTATCCTCCTCTTTGTTATAGATATTATTAAGTAAACTTTCTACAACAGATGGATCTATAATCCCTAACATATTAACAACTGTATTTAAATTAAGATAGTTTTTGCAATATACAATAGCTTGGTCTAATAGTGTTATAGAGTCACGTAAACTCCCTGCTCCTGACCTTGCAATAATATCAACTGCTTCGCTATCAAACTCAACACTTTCCATATTTAATATATGTTCAAGGTGTTTTTTTACCAATTTTTGACTAATCTTTTTAAATCTAAAATGTTGCACACGCGATAAAATTGTAGCAGGTAATTTTAAAGGGTCGGTGGTTGCTAATATAAATTTGACAAATGCTGGTGGCTCTTCTAGTGTTTTAAGTAAAGCATTAAAGGCCTGAGTTGTAAGCATATGAATCTCATCTATAATAAATACTTTGTATCTTGCACTACTTGGTTTATATTTGGTATGTTCAATTAAATCTTTAATATCATCAATACCACGATTTGACGCAGCATCCATCTCTATAATATCCATATGACGGCTCTCATTTGCCATAATACAATCAGAACACTGATTACATGGATGAGATGACGCACCTCTTTCACATAACAAAGCCTTAGCAAATATTCTTGCTGTTGATGTTTTTCCACTTCCTCTTAGACCAGAAAATAGATAAGCATGAGATATTTTATCTGTATCTAATGCCATAGACAAAGTTTGAGAAACGGTATCTTGTCCTATTAAATCTTCAAAAGATGATGGGCGATATTTTCGTGCTAATGCAATAGACAAACTAAACTCCTTTAAGAGATTTTTTGTAAAGCTTATCGTCAGAAGTGATGGCTTCAGTCTCACCCAAAGCTGGAGCTAAAGCACCAGTTCCAAATTTTGAAATAACTTTAACCTCTTTTTGTGCCATTTTGATATACACATGTAAAATCTCTAATGCAGCAGGTGTTACGCCAGAGATTTCAGATGCTCCAAAAAGTGTTGGTGGAGTTGCTATAAAAAGTTTTTCAACTATCTCATTACTCAATCCTGAAACCTTTTTAAAATCAAAACCTTTCGGAATTTTAACTTTTAGCATATCTTTCATTTTGCCAACTTGAATCAATTGTTTTTCAATATATCTATTATATTTGGAATCAATCAAAATCTGCTCTATAACATCATCATTATACTTTTCAAATTCTGGAATAAGTGCGATTAACTTTTCTTTATTAAATTCACCTCGTCCAATAATATCAATTAAATAAGTTTTATCATTAATTTTATCTTCACCCATATCACTTAATTTTGTCAGAAATTCTTTATTTGGAGTTCCAAAATTCTCTTTTACAAAATCTATAGCTTCTTTTATATTATCTCTCTTATTCTTAAATTTATCATAATATTCATCATCTAAAAGCCCATATTTATACCCATATTTAGCCACTCGTATATCGGCATTATCTTCTCGCAAAAGCAATCTATACTCAGCACGACTTGTAAACATTCGGTAAGGTTCTTTTGTCCCTTTTGTTACCAAATCATCAATCAATACACCAATATACGCCTCTTCACGACCCAAAATAAATGGCTCTTCATCTCTTAAATTTAGTACAGCATTAATCCCTGCCATCAATCCTTGAGCTGCGGCCTCTTCATATCCAGTTGTTCCATTAATTTGTCCTGCACAATATAGCCCCGAAACTATTTTTGTCTCTAAAGTATGTTTTAAATCGGTTGGTTGTACAAAATCATATTCAATTGCATATCCATATCGTACAATTTTAGCTTTTTCCATCCCCTCAACTGAATGAATCATATCAAGTTGTACATCTGTTGGCAAAGATGTACTCATCCCATTAATATAACATTCAGTAGCTCCAATCGTTTGAGGCTCAACAAAAATTTGATGTCTTGGTCTATCACGAAAACGATTTATTTTATCTTCTATACTTGGGCAATATCGTGGACCAACTCCATTTATTTGACCACTAAAAAGTGGGGCTCTATCAAAATTAGATTCTATAATATTATGAGTTACTTCATTTGTATAGGTTACAAAACATGAAAGTTGTGTTGGATTAAATGATTCTTTGTCTGTTCTAAAACTAAAAGGGATTGCAGGATTATCTCCACTTTGTTCTTCCATTACGCTAAAATCAATACTTTTTGCATCAATTCTTGCACAAGTTCCAGTTTTTAATCTTCCAATATTTAAACCTAACTCTTTTAGATAGTCTGCTAATTTAACAGAAGCAAACTCACCTTGTCGTCCACCAATTAACTGTTTATCTCCAATATGCATCACTCCATTTAAAAAAGTTCCAGCAGTTATTATAACTTTAGATGATTCATATTTATTTCCAAGTTCAGTTTCAACACCTTTTATAATATAATCATCTATTATTAAACCTGTTACCATCTCTTGCTTTACTTCAAGATTATCACAATTAAGAACTTTATCTCTCATATAAATACGATATGCATCCATATCAATTTGCGCTCTGCTTCCTCGTACTGCTGGACCTTTTGAGCCATTTAAAATACGATATTGTATCCCTGTAGCATCTGTACAAAGCCCCATCTCTCCACCAATTGCATCTAACTCCTTAACAAGATGACCTTTTGCAAGTCCTCCAATTGCAGGATTACACGATGAAGCTCCAATTTGCTCTGCTAAAATTGTAACTAAAAGAGTTTTAGCTCCCATTCTTGCACTTGCCAAACTTGCCTCAATCCCAGCATGTCCACCACCTATTACAATAACATCATATTTCATATTTTTCCTAAATTATCTAATTGGTGTAATTATATCAAATTAGTTTAATATAGCTTATTAAGAATCTATCTTTTAAAGATTATTCTATCTTAAAATATGATATTAATTTTGCTCAAGTACTTAATCAATCTTCTACTATTTTATAGACTTTAGATATAATAGCTATCCATAATTTTAATATTTTTAAAGGCAAAACTAATGATAGAAGATGTGATAAATGAACAAAGCATAAATGATATAAACTATAAACTATTAAAAAAGCAATTTCCAAATGCAGTTACTATTGATAAAGATGGTAAATATACCATAGACCCACAAAAATTACAGATGAGCCTAGACCCGAGCAAAGCAAATATAAAAGAGGATGGATATGGCTTAAATTGGGTTGGCAAAAAAGAGGCATATTACAAAGCATTCTCCAAAAATTATAAAATTCTAAAGCCTTTAAATGATGAAAATAGCAAAAATTGGGATAGCACAGGAAATATACTTATAAAAGGTGATAATCTTGATGCTCTAAAAATCCTAAGACATAACTATTTTGAAGCTATCAAGATGATTTATATTGACCCACCATATAATACCAAAAATGATGGATTTGTATATAATGATAACTTCACATCAAGCACAAAAGAGACTCTTGAAGAGTTGGGATATGATGAAGAGAATATTGAGTATATAGAAAATATTCAAGGGGCAAAAACTCATAGTGGTTGGCTTAATTTTATGTATCCTAGATTACTTTTGGCTAGAGATTTGCTTAAAGATGATGGGGTTATATTTATCTCTATTGATGATAATGAAGTGGCACAGTTAAAACTACTTTGTGATGAGATTTTTGGCGAGGATAATTTTGTAGGAAAATTTATCTGGAATAAAAGTGGTTCAGAAGATGATAGCCATATCAGAAATAATAAAGAATATATTTTATCTTATTCAAAATCTATTAATGATTTTAAAGTTGGATTAGATATAAAAAAAGATGAAAAATTTATCTACTATGATAAAGAAAAAA
>CAYWFW010000015.1:0-2516 GCA_964457735.1 uncultured Sulfurovum sp.
TAAAATATAGATAATTATAAATATTTATACAAAGTGCGTAACATCAGTTATTATATCATTACCTTTAGCCTATTAATCGATTAATATCATTATATAATCCAATAAACATCAATCCAAAAAGCATTATCCATCCTGCTATTGTAAACCTATACATTGCAATATCACTTGGACTTTTTTTGGTAATCATCTCATAAAGATTAAACATAATATGTCCACCATCAAGAGCAGGTATAGGCAATAGATTCAATACACCTAAATTTACAGATATGATTGCCATAAAACCAAGTAGTGCTAATATTCCCATATTACTAGCTTGTGCTGTAACATCTACAATTGTAATTATTCCACCTAATTGGTCTAATCCAACTACTCCACTAATAAGCTTTTGAATACTTTGAAAGATATAAGTAGTTGCCCAGATAGTCTTATCTATAGCATAACTAAATCCATCAATTATACCATAATAGACCACTTCACTATCTCCAGAAGCTCCTATCCCTATCAACTTTCGTTCTATATCTTCGCCAAATAAGTTTTTAACACTCATAACTTTAGCTTGAATATCAAAATCTAATAGTTTTAAATCTCTTTGGATAACAAAGTGCATTTTATTATCTGATTTTTGGATTATCTCTCCAATATCATCCCAATAATAAACTCTTTGATTATCTATCTCAATAATCTTATCACCTTTTAAAAATCCAGCATCTTTTGCAACGGATATTTCTGAAAATCCACCAACAACAGCAAGAGCTTTTGGTATTCCAATATTTGCCATTGTAAAATATAGCAAAAATGCTAATAAAAAGTTTGCAAAAGGACCTGCCAAAAGTATAAAAATCTTTTGGATAGGTTTTTTTACTGTATAAGAATCATCGTCATAGCTTACTTTTGTTGGGTCACTATCATCTTGACCTTTCATCTGAACATATCCCCCTAAAGGGATAGCCGAGATACTCCACTGGGTATCTCCAAATTTTTTAGATATAAGTTTTTTACCAAAACCAATACTAAACACATCCACTCTTACACCCATTAATCTTGCTGCAAGAAAATGCCCTAATTCATGAAAAAAGATTAAAAATGATATAACTAATAAAGAGATAATAAAACTCATCCTAAAAACTTACCATTACTAGCTCTTTGTTCCTCCATTATCTCAACCTCTCTTGCACCAGATATTACAACTTTTGAATCTAATTTATAATTAAGAGTTGAATCTCTATTTTCATAATCTACAGAATTTAGAATAACCTTTAGCGACTCTAGTCTAGCTTTATGTTTGTCATTTGAACGGATAACTCTCCATGGAGCATTATGTGAATGAGTTCGTTTTATCATATTATATTTAGTTTCTGTAAAATCATCCCATTTCTCTTGAGCTTGCATATCTATTTCACTCAATTTCCATTGTCTTAACGGATCGGTTTTTCGTCTTTCAAATCTTAAAGCTTGTTCATCTTTGGTAACACTATAATAAAGCTTTACCAAAATTGTACCTTGACGAGTTAAGTCTTTTTCAAACCCTTTAACACCTTTCATAAAATCATCATACTCTTTTTTTGTACAAAAGTTAAACACATGCTCAACCATTGCTCGATTATACCAACTTCTATCAAAAAGTACTATCTCCCCACCTCGTGGAAAATATTGAATATATTTTTGATAAAACCATTGTGATTTTTGTTCATCTGTTGGTTTTCCAAGTGCTACAACTCTATAATGTTTTTCATCCATATATCTTGTGACTCTTCTGATTGTTCCACCCTTTCCTGCTGCATCACGACCTTCAAAAAGTATTACCATCTTTTTATTAGTTTTTTCAAGATGTTGTTGTAATTTAATTAACTCTGCTTGATAAGGCTTTAGTTCTTGTTCTTGATCCCTTTTCTTTTCTATTTTAGTTTTCTGTTGCTTATTAATTTTTGATTCTTTAAAAACCGATATTAACTCCTCTAAAGAGATATTTTTACCATCAATCTCAAATATATTATCCTCTTTCATCTACTATCCTTCTTTTAATCTCTTAACCTATATTCTACCATAAATCTTTATAATATGTTACCACTTTTACATCAATAGATATTACTTTTTTAAATATCTTAAAAATTATATTATATAATAAATCATATCCTTTTATGATATACTTTTGAGATACATATAACTCAAAAGGAAAATATCAAATGGGTCTAAATAAATTTACCATACAAAAAAGTTTTGCGATAAGTGCAGGGGCAGGAAGTGGAAAAACCTATACACTTAGCAGAAGATATATTAATGCCCTTTTGGGATTTGATTATTTTAGAGAAGATTATAAAAGTGACCAAAGCTATTTTGAAGATTTAAAACCTGCAAAAGTAAATCAAATAGTAACAATCACATATACAGAGGCTGCATCTTTAGAGATGAAAGGTCGTATTTTTGGACTTATCTCTAAAATTATTAATTTAAATTTATCTAGTGATGATGGAGATTATAATTCTATAGAAGAAGCAAATAGGAATATCTCAAAAGAT
>CAYWFW010000016.1:0-3172 GCA_964457735.1 uncultured Sulfurovum sp.
TATATATTAAATATATGATTGGTATAGTCACTTTCTATACTTTTTATTACTTTAGGTATGCGACCTATAGTCTTAAAGACAATAAACCATAGCCATATTAATTAACTTATACACTTGTTCGTATATAAGAAAAAATAAATAAATTTTACCTGTAGATTTAGATGAATTTGGTAAAAATCTGGCAATATTAAGAGAATAATAAGGAAAAAATTATGAATTGTAACCTGAAGATTATTTTATTAAATTTAAATTGGAATAAAAACGATTTGAATAATATTTATGATATATTTGAAGAATACGAGGTGAAATTAGTAAAAAAAGAAAAATATATTTCTTGGAGAGATTTTGAATTTAAATTGAGAGAAGCATCCAATGTTGATGAGAATAGAAAATATTTAACCGTCAAACAAATTATAAAGGCTTTTTATCATGCAGATAAATATAGAGATATTTGTTATGAATATGCAAAATTATATACATCAGCAGAATATCATAGTTTAATTATGGATTTTGAAGGATATAAAAGTTGAAACTACAAGAGATATATAAAGAGTTAGATAAAATTAGTCCATTTGAACTTCAAGAAAAATGGGATAATAGTGGAATCTTAATAGGTGATAGAGATACTAAGATTGATAAAATAGTATTAAGTATTGATATTGATAAGGAGTTACTTTTAAAGCATGATGAAGGAGTTTTATTTATTGTTCATCATCCTCTTATTTTTAGTGGAATAACAGAGTTTGATTTTTCTAAATATCCAGCAAATTTGATAAGAATTATGATTCAAAAGAATCAATCTTTGATAGCTATGCACACAAATTTTGACAAAACTCATCTCAATAGATATGTTTTTGAAGATATTTTGGACTTTAATATAAATAATTTTGAAAATTTTATTTGTGTTACACATCAAACAATTAGCAAAACAAAATTAATATCTCATATTAAAGATAGGTTGGATATTGCTAGAGTAAAAATAGTAAATCCAAAAGATGAAATCAATGGAATTGCCCTTACAACTGGTTCTGGAGCCTCTTTAATGGATAAAATAGAGGTTGATTGTATGCTTACAGGAGATATAAAATATCACGATGCAATGAAGGCAAAGGCTCAAAATTTGATGATGATTGATATTGGACATTTTGAGAGTGAGAAGTTTTTTGCAGAGGTGTTAAAAATGGAGTTGGATAATTTACCTATTTTAGCTATAATTTCAAATTCAAAGAACCCGTTTTACCATAGTTAAAGTTTCAAAGGATATATATTGAACAGTGATTTAGTTGAATTAATAAAGTTATCAGATGTAGATAAGTCTATAGATAGTTTTAACCCAAAAATAGAAGTAGCTAATAAAAAGTTAGCTAATGCCCAAGAGAAGTTAAACAATATTCAAGAGAAGATTGATAAGACTCAAAATACAATTACAAGTAATGAAGAAAAAGTGATTGAATTTGATAACCAATTGGTTTTGCTTAATCAACAACTTAAGGATATTGCAAAAAAATCTAAAAGTGTAACTACTGAAAAAGAGATTAAAGCATTAACTTTAGAAGAGAGTATGGCAAAAGAGAAGATGACATTTGCCAATGCAGAGATTGAGAAATTTCAAAGTGTTAATGAGATTAAAAGTGAAGAGATTATAGAGTTAAAGACCTCTTTTGATGAAGAACAAGAGAACTTAGACATTATCTCTAAAGAGGTTAGTGTAATAATTTCTGATATAGATAACTCAAAAATGCAGTTATATAAGAAAAGAGAAGATACAACTCAAGATATTCAACCAAATATTTTACAGTTTTATGAAAAAATCAGAATGTGGGCAGGAAATACAGCAGTAGTACCTATGCGTAAACAAGCTTGTTATGGTTGTTTTATGAAGATAAATGATAAAACTTATGCAAGTGTTATTAAAGGTACAGAATTAGTTGGTTGCCCCCATTGTGGTAGAATATTATATATGGTAAATGAAGACCCAGAAGAGGAATAATGAAATAGTTGAATAGATTATTTTTAACCTTTTACACCATCTTTGCGATAATCATTTATATTATAGCACTACCTTTTTTGGTGGTGTTATCTTTTAAGCAAAAATATATTCAATCGATTCCATCAAGATTCTTTTTGTATAAAAATTCTCCCCTTAAATCAAATGGTATTTGGTTTCATTCTTGTAGTTTAGGAGAAGCAAAAGCTATTAAACCAATATTAGATATACTCCCAAAATCTCTATTAAGACTTACTTCAACCACAAATACAGGATTTTCTGAAATTAAAAATTATAGCACTCAAAGCAGATATTTACCATTTGATTTATTATTATATATATGGATAAAACCTCAAAAAGTATTGGTGGTAATGGAAGCAGAATATTGGTTTTTACTTTTTATGTTGGCAAAGGCAAAGGGGACTAAAACAATTTTACTTAATGCTAGAATGAATGATAAATCTTATGGTAAATATCTAAAACTTGCTTGGTTTTATAGACATATTTTCTTTTTTATTGATGAGGTCTATGCTCAAACTTTGCAAGATAAAAGTAGGTTAGAGAGCCTTGGAGCAAAAAATATAAAGGTTACTGGCAATATTAAACTTTATAAAATTGCAAAAGCTACTAAAGAGTTAAAAAAGCCAAATGGATTAATTATATGTGGTGCAAGTACTCATCATAATGAAGAGGAGATGATTTTATCATCATTTTTAAACCTTAAAAAAAATAATCAAAATGCAAAACTTATCTTAGTCCCTCGTCATCCTGATAGATTTGATATTGTAATTAAGTTATCTTCTAAAATAGCAAAAGATAATAATCTAACTTTTAATAAATATTCAAATAATAACTTATTGGAATCGGATATAATAGTTGTTGATTTATTAGGTGAATTAATCAATATATATTCCATTAGTGACATTGTGATTCTTGGTGGATCGTTTGTCCCTGTTGGAGGGCATAACGCCACAGAGGTTGCTCAATTTGGATGTAAAATAATATCAGGAGAATGGTATTTTAATCAAAAAGATATATATCAAGCTATTGAAAATATAAAAATTATTAAAAATAATCTGCTAGATGAAACACTTTTAAATCATCATAATATAAAAAATACTAAGATAATATCTTCAACAGATATAGCACCTATATTAAAGAGTATTAAAGATTCTATTTAAAGTT
>CAYWFW010000017.1:0-3805 GCA_964457735.1 uncultured Sulfurovum sp.
AAAAAAATATTGAAATATAAGTATATTATGATAGAATATTATTATATATAATGGAGAGATAAAAATATGAATAAACCTACACTTCTTGGATATGGACTTACCACCAAAGCGATAGCAAAAAAACTTGGTGGTGGATGTAAAATATTTGATGATAATACAGAAAAAACTTATTTAGACAAAGATAATAACCAAATAATTCCATCTTTTAAGTTTGATGAAAATAGTAGTGATTTAGAAGTTGTAACACCTAGTTTTAAACCATCTAATCCACTAACAAAAAAAGCAAAAAATATAATATCTGAGTATGATTATTTTTTGTCACCTTTAAGAGTAAAAAAGAAACCATTTACAATATGGATTTCAGGAACAAATGGCAAAACAACAACAACTCAAATGCTCACATCATTATTAGAGAAAAAAGGAGCAGTAAGTGGTGGAAATATTGGAACACCTTTAGCAGAGTTAGATATTAACGCTCCAATATGGATTTTAGAAACAAGCTCTTTTACTCTTTATCATACAAAAGAGGCATCTCCAAACATATATATTCTACTTCCTATTACTCCAGATCATTTAGATTGGCATGGTGGACAAAAAGAGTATGAAGAGGACAAACTTAGACCACTTTTAACAATGAAAGAGGGGGAGATGGCTCTTGTGCCAAAAGGATTAAATTTACCTTTAACTGATGCTTTTGTTGTGGAGTATGATAGTAGTGAATTTTTGGCTGATTATTTTGATATTGATATTAGTAAAGTTAATTTTAAATCAGCATTTTTAGAAGATGCTTTACTGGCTTTAGGTGTTACTAAAGCTCTTTTTGATGAGGTTGAGTATGATAAAATTAATAGCTTTAAATTAGATGCTCATAGACAAGAGTTAATTTATGATTATAAAAAAAGGGGCTGGATTAACGATTCAAAAGCCACAAATATAGATGCTACAATTAAGGCTTTAGAAACATATAATGATAGATATATTCATCTGATAATAGGTGGAGTTGATAAGGGTATAGATTTAAATGAACTATTTTTGGAATTTCAAAAAATAGATATTACCATATATACAATAGGTAGAAATAGTGATAAGTTAATAGAGTTGGCAAAAAAATATAATATTAATGCTTTAAAATGTGATTTATTAGAAATAGCTGTAAAAGAGATAGATACAGTTTTAGACAAAAACTCCATCGCACTTTTATCTCCAGCCTCTGCAAGTTTTGACCAATTTAAATCATATAAAGATAGAGGAGATAAATTTAAAGAATATGTTTATAATATTTAAAAAGGGATATTTGATGAAAAAGAATCTAAATGTTTGAGATACTAAAAACTATGGAGTTTTCCCCATTTTTGCTCTCTTTTAAATTAGCAGGAATCACCACTTTTATCTTATTTATTATTAGTCTACCTCTTGCGTGGTATCTTTCTCAAACCAAATCTAAAGTTAAGCCTTTGATAGAGGCTATTACAGCTTTGCCTATTGTTTTGCCACCATCTGTTTTAGGATTTTATATTTTGGTGGTACTTTCTCAAAATTCGCCAGTTGGAGCTTTTTTTAAAGATACATTTGATATAACTCTTGTATTTAATTTTACAGGACTTGTGGTTGCAAGTTGTTTTTACTCTTTGCCATTTATGGTACAACCTTTACAGAGTGGATTTGAATCAATTAACAAAAATATGTTAGAGGCATCTTTTGTGGCAGGTAAAGGTAGGGTTGAGACCATATTTAGAGTAGCTCTACCCAATATAAAACCTGCACTTATTACAGCAATTATTATCACTTTTTCTCATACTGTTGGCGAATTTGGTGTGGTGTTGATGGTTGGTGGAAGCATTCCTGAAGAAACTAAAGTTGCATCTGTAGCGATTTATGAGATGGTGGAGATTATGGATTATAAATCTGCTCATATCTATAGTGCAATTATGGTACTTATGAGTTTTTTGGTATTGCTTGGTGTTTATATTTTTAATGGAAGAAGCAATAAAAAATTTGGAGTGTAGATTAAACCTCTACCTCTATTTGTTGTCCATCTTTTAAAATTGCTCTACTTAAAGCATCATCTATTTTATCAAATACAGAATCCATTGTATCTGAATCACTTATCTCTGTAACTCCACAAAATAGCTTTATTGGATTTTTCTCTTCTATATCAAGAAGAAGCTTTTCTGCTAAAACTATTGCTCCACTTAGGGATGTATTAGATGTTATAATAATATATCTAACTTCTGATATTTTTCCAAAATAATCATTTACTCTAATTCTCTCTAAAACATTTATCCCTATCATCTTTAAAATATCATCTTTTGTATCATATGGAATCTCAATACATAACAAAGAAAGGTCAATTTTATATCGTTGACTTCTTGCCATCTCATGCAAAAGAATATCCTCTATAAACGATTTATTATAAGCATTTGTTATTGTATCTTTTTCTATAACATCAATTAAACATCTATTATAATCATCTTGTGTCATCTTTGTTTCATCAAATGTGATAATATCCTGTTTATATGCTTGTGTATATTTTGCAATATGAATCATTAATAAGATTGTATAGATAAATGTACTAAGAATTACATTACCAATAACAATAGATATAAACATCTCTTTGTATATAAATGTATTTGGCAAAGAGTGACTCATAATAATTGCCAAAGCCCCCTTACTCCCTGCAAGAGTTAAAGCTTGTATCCATCTTGATGGAAGATTAAAAACTTTAATTAGTGTAAGTATACTACCATATCTAATAATAGTTGTGATTATAAATATTATCATAATCTCTTTATAATAAAAAATCATATCATCTAAATTAAGAATATTTGCAATAATAACAAATACGATTGCATTAGCAAATATTCCAATAAACATCGCCTCTTTTTTATATTCTCTAAACTCTTTTTTTGTGATTGCTGGAACTTTTTTGATAAGTTCTAAAACATTTCTTTGTATATAAATTTGATTATCCATATTTTTATTAGAGTTTTCGTTAAACAACTCTTTTTGAACTAAGATTTTAAAAGTAAGTACAGAAGATACTATTGATAATATCCCTGCAATGTGAAAATGTTCTGCTAATAAAAATGATACTATTACAACTAAATATATAATTAAGAATTGATCAAATGTATTTTTAAGGATTTTAATAGAGAAATATCCAATAGACGCAACAACCACTCCAATAACTACAGATAAAATTAGTACGCTAAATAGTGTTATATTTATGGATAAAAGTGTTACGTCTCCACCATTTAACAGAGGAATAGCGATAAAATAAAATATTACAAGTGCTGTAACATCATTAAATAAAGATTCTGATTCAGCATAAACTTTGAGTTGTTCAGGGAGTTTAAACTTGTGCATAATTGATGCTACAGTGATAGCATCTGTTGCCATAAGCATACTAAATAAAGCAATTAAAATACCAATATTCCACTGATATTGTGGTAATAAATAAGGTGTAATAGTTGATGCTATAATTATAGATATAATAACAGCAATAAATGCCAAATAAAATATCTCTTTTGCATGTTTTTTAAGTTCTGTAATGGATAAATTTAAAATATCAGGCAATAAAATTACGGGTAACATTAGATATAATATCTCATCAAATTCTTGATGGTTTATTATAAATAAATTTGGGAAAAGATAAGATACTAAAAATGCTAGAACTATAATAGACAAAGTTGAAGGTATTTTAAATGACTCTTCTATAATCCTAGAAGATATTATTATAATTAAAAGTATTGTTACAAGTATCAACATCATAAGAGACTCACTTTATGTTTATTTTACCATTTTT
>CAYWFW010000018.1:0-9543 GCA_964457735.1 uncultured Sulfurovum sp.
AGACATATTAGATGAGTAAAGAATTGGCATCTCTTTTGAAGCCTCCATCATTAAGTTTTGTTGATGAGGGCTAAATCCTGTTGTAGCAATCACTAAAGGAGTTGGATTTTTAAGTGCATTTTCCAATAAATCTTCTGTTGCTTGTGGTGCAGAAAAATCAATTACTACATCACAATTTTCTAATAACTCTTTCATTGAGTTTGTTATAATTGTATCTTGTGGAACACTTTTTTGAAGCTTATCAAATACATGAACACAACTCAATACTGCTTCATTATCATCTGATAAATTATCTATCAAAAGAGAACCTACTCTACCTGTACTACCTACTAAACCTACTTTTACCATTAATTTTGCTCCTGAATATATGAAATTACTCCCAGTGCTGCTACTGCACCATCTCCTGCTGCTGAGACTACCTGTTTTGGTGCTTGAATTCTCATATCACCACATGCAAATAATCCATCTATATCTGTCTTCATACCTAAATCTACAATCACTTGACCCCAATCATTCATAGCACAGATAAATTCACCATTTTCATCTTTTAAAACACTATTATTTACATTATGTCCTACAAATACAAATAATCCACTATTTGGCATATCTGTAATCTCATCTGTTTTACTATTTTTGATTTTGACACCATCAAGCCCCATCATACCACCATAAGCCTCTTCTATTACACTATTAGTAATAAGATGAATATTATCTTTTCTTTTAATTCGCTCAAGTGTTGGAGGTGCTGCTCTAAACTCATCTCTTCTATGGACTACATAAACATCACTACAAATATTTGATAGATAATATGCCTCTTCAAGTGCCGTATCACCACCACCAAGCACCGTTACAGGCTTATTTTTATAGAAAAACCCATCACAAGTAGCACAACTAGATACACCTTTACCAAAAAATTCATCTTCTCCATTAAAATTAGCTCTTTTTGGGGTAGAACCAGTAGCTACGATAACGCTTAATGCCTCTATCTCCTCACCACCTTCAATAGTGATAACAAAATGGTTATCTACTTTAGATACTCTCTCTACTTTTTTCATCTCGTGCTTTAATCCAAAGGCAAAACACTGCTCTTGCCAAGTATTCATAAAATCCATACCTGTTTTATCATGCTCAAAAAATCCAGGATAATTTTCTATCTCACTACTTTGAGTAATCTGCCCACCAGGCATTCCTAGTTCAAACATCACTACATTTTTAAGTCCACCACGAGTTGCATATAAACCTGCCGTTAGCCCCGCAGGTCCTCCACCAATAATTGCACAATCTAACATAGTTATCCTTTTGATTATTCTTTCTCTGATTGTACCAAAAAAGAGTAAAAAAACAAATTAATATTATACATCACTAAGAGTAAGTGCAAAAAGTACTGTTACATTATGAGAGATTAAAACATTATGAGCCTCTTGTAAAGTTGTTCCTGTGGTGATAGTGTCATCAACCAAAATAACTGTTATATCATCTTTACCATAATATTTAAAATCTCGTGGATGAGACAATCTAAATTCTAAATTTTTACCTGCATAATTTACCCTATTATTTGCTATAAGTTTACCATAAAGAGGGATAGATAACTCTGTTTTCATATTTTGCATCAAAATTGAGACATTGGAATATCCATATTTTATATGCTCATCAACTCCAACAATATAAATCTTTTCTGTTAGATGCTTGGTAAACTCTTTGATAAACTCTCTTGTTGTAATTTTTGCCAACTCTTTATAAACTCTATAACCCATTGGATAATACTTAGTTTTAATAAAGTCTTCTATATCTTGATATTTATAAAAGCTATAAACTTGTAAATTCCCAACCATTCTATCTCTGATACTTGGACTAAAAAGAGTAATTTTACATCTTTGACATATTGCTTTAAAACTCAACTTTCCACAACTTAGACATCTCATTTTTTTATATTAACACTAAAGAACTTAATTTTTATTTAACTATCTTATTGACAATAAAATTAATTAGTATCATAAATATTTATTTAACATCTTTAAAATATAATTAATCTGAAATACCAATAGTGATATAATAGTATTTAACTATTGGAAGGTTGATTTAAATGAAAAGAATTATACTTATATTACCAATAATATTATACACAAACCCTTTATTTGCTTATTCAACCACTCTTAAAGATATATCATTACAGCTAAAGTGGAAATATCAATTTCAATTTGCTGGATTTATTATGGCAAAAGAGAAAGGATTTTATCAAGAAGAGGGGCTAAGAGTTAAACTAAAAGAGTTTGATAGTGGTATTGATATAACAAAAGAGATAGAAGAGCAAAATTCAGAATTTGGGATTGGAGATTCCACTTTAATATTAGAAGTGATGAAAAAAAGACCTATCTTAGGGGTTATGGCTATTTTTCAAAGGTCTCCGTTTGTCCTTATAACCCTTAAATCTTCAAATATCAAAGAGTTAAAAGATATTAAAGGCAAAGAGATAGCTCTATTTAAATCTGCTCATGGTATCACTATTGAGGGGATGCTAAAAGCAAATAATATAGCTTTTGTAAAAAAAATGGTAAAAAATAAATTTAATAAACTTATAAACAAAGAGATAGATATTATAAGTGCTTATATGAGTAATGAGGTATATAGGTATAAAAAAATGGGTATAGATATTAATATATTTAATCCAACAGATTATGGTTTTGACGCTTATGGAGATATTATGTTTACATCTACATATATTTTAAAAAATTCTCCAAAACTTGTGGAAAAAATGAGATATGCAAGTCTAAAAGGGTGGATATATGCTTATGAAAATATTGAGGAGACCATTGATATTATTTATAAAAAATATAATACTCTAAATAAGACTAAAGAGGCTCTAAGATATGAAGCAAAGATATTAAAAGAGCTAAGTGGTTATGGTAAAAATCTTGGTGAGTTAAAAATTGAAAAGATTGAACGACTTGGGCAACTTTTTGGCTTTATGATGAGTGATAAAAAGTATGGTTATACCGATTTTACTAGTTTTATATATATAAAGAATAATAATATTTTTGCAAAATATACAGATTATGAGATAAAAAGAGCTATCTTTATATTCTTAGGTATTTTAATAATAAGTTTGATTTTTATTTTTATAGCAAGAAGAGATAATAGAAAATTAAAAGAGTTAATTGATACAAGTATAGAGGGTGTTGCTATATTTGAAAATGGTAAACTAGTGGAGGCTAATAGTTCCACTTTAGAGATATTTGGACATAGTAATATTAAAGATATATTAGGGAAAGATGCTTTTTATTTTATTCCTCAAACTGAGCATCATTTTGTTAAAGAGCAATTGCAAAAGAAAAGAGTATCTTATGAAGTTACGCTAAGAAGAAAAGATGGAACTTTGTTTCCTGCACTTATAAAAGGGAGTAATCTAACTACAACCAGAAGAATTAGTTCATTTATTGATTTAACTCCTCTTAAAAATAGGGAAAAAGAGCTACAAGCATTAAATCGTTCTTTAAGAGAACAGGTCAAGCAACAAGTAGAAGAGAATATAGCAAAAGAGAAACAGATGTTAGCTCAAAGCAGACTTGCCCAAATGGGAGAGATGATTAGTATGATTGCTCATCAATGGAGACAACCACTAACTGCAATTAGTAGTACAATTATTAATATTAATATAAAAATAGAGATGGGTAAATTTGATTTAGATAATAAAGATGATAGAAAACTTTTTTTGAAGTTTTTAGAGAATAAACATAATAATATTATAGGTTATGTTAATAGTATGTCATCTACGATAGATGATTTTAGAACATTTTTTAAGCCAAATAAAAAGAAAGAATTAATATCTATTATTACACCAATAGAAAATGCTTTATCAATTGTAGAGGTGTCTTTTAGCTCTAGGGGTATACAAATAGATATAGACTATCAAACAGATGAGAAACTCTTATTATATCCAAATGAGATTATGCAAGTAATTCTCAATATTTTAAATAACTCAAAAGATAATTTTATAGAAAAAGATATCCAAAATCCAAAAATTATAATATTAACTAAAAAAATTGATAATATATATACTATAAAGATTAGCGATAATGGTGGTGGAATCCAAAAAAATATCCTAAAAAATATTTTTGACCCATATTTTAGTACAAAAACTGAGAAAAACGGAACGGGGCTTGGACTTTATATGAGTAAAACCATAATAGACAATCATCATAATGGAGAGATTATTGCATATAATAACAATTTAGGTACAGTAATTCAAATAAGTTTAGATATTAGAAATAGGAATAAAAATGAAAACAGTTAATACAACTTATATAACTAAAAAAAAGTTAAAAGCATTTATAAATAAGAATAATATAGAAAATACAGATAAAGTACTATTGCAAATTTTCACTGGTATTTGTGATGAAGATTTTATTCATAAATTGGTTCAAGAGATAAAAGAACTTCTGCCTAATATAAATATTATTGGAACAACTACAGATGGTGAGATAAGAGATAAAAATATACAAAACTACTCTACAGTTCTATCATTTTCTATTTTTGAAAAAACAAAGATTGAAATTTGTGCAGTTGAATATATAAAATCTAGTTGCAAAACAGCTAGACATCTAATGGATAAAATTTCAAATATAAAAGAGGCAAGAGTTGCTATTTTATTTGCAGAGGGATTAAAAATAAATGGGGAGAGATTTTTAAATGAATTTAATAGATATGCTCCAAATATGATTATATCAGGTGGATTATCAGGAGATAACTCTGAATTTATTAAAGGATACCAATTTACACAAGATGGATATAATAACTATAGTGCTGTATGTGCTGTGTTATATAATCCCGATTTAATTATCAATACTTTGTTTAACTTTGGATGGGAATCTATTGGAAAAGAGTTTATTGTGACAAAATCTGATCAAAATAGAGTATATAGCATTGATAATCAATCTCCTGTCTCTTTATATAAAAAATATTTAGGAGATAAGATTGCACAACAACTTCCATCAACTGGTATAGAGTTTCCTTTTATACTAAAAAGAGGTTCACAAAAGATAGCAAGAGCAGTATTATCCAAATATGATGATGATTCATTACTCTTTGCTGGAAATATAAATAATGGGGATAAAATAAGTTTTGGCTATGGAAATGTATCAGAGATATTAAATAATGTTGAGACACTACATAATAATATTATTAAAAATCCTGTTGAATCCATTTTTATATATTCTTGTATGGCAAGAAGAAGACTATTGTGTGATGATATTCATGATGAAATAGTGCCATTATCTACTATTGCACCTACAAGTGGTTTTTTTACTTATGGAGAATTTTATTATAGTGATAAAAATAAGAATCAACTACTTAATCAAACAATGACAATATTAACTCTAAGTGAAGATGGTTCAAAATGTTTAATCAAAGATAATTCAAAATTTATTAAAAAAAGAGATAATATTATAACTATAGAGGCATTATCTCACTTGATAGCTCAAACAACTGATGATTTTAAAGAGCTAAATAATAAATTAGAAGATAGAGTTAAAGAGCAATTAGAAAATAACAAAGAGAAGGATAAAATATTATTATCCCAAAGTAGACTTGCACAAATGGGGGAGATGATTAGTATGATTGCTCATCAGTGGAGACAACCTCTTACTGCAATTAGTAGCACAATTATTAATATTGAGATGAAAATAGAGACGGGAAAGTTTGATTTGGATAATAAGGATGATAGAAGATTATTTTTAGAGTTTTTAAATACTAAACATAATAAAATATCTAATTATGTGGAAATTCTTTCAACAACAGTTGATGATTTTAGAACATTTTTTAAGCCAAATAAAGAGAAAAAGCTTGTAAGCATCACTCAACCTATAAATAGTGCATTATCAATAATAGAACTCTCCTGTAACTCTATAGGTATCGATATAAAATTAAATTATCAAATAGAGAATAAAATACTCCTACATCCAAATGAAGTTATGCAGGTAATTCTTAATATCTTAAAAAATTCAAAAGATAATTTTTTAGATAGAAATATTATAGATAGAGAGATTATCATTACTACAAAAGAGAGCTTAACAAGTTATATTATTGAAATTGCTGATAATGGTAAAGGGATTTCTGATGATATAATAGGCAATATATTTGACCCATATTTTAGTACAAAAAATGACAAGAATGGTACAGGGATTGGATTATATATGAGCAAAATTATTATTGAAGAGCATAATAATGGTGTATTAAGCGCATATAACGATATGAAGGGCGTTATATTTAAAATTGAGTTTAAGAAGGGAAATAGATGATAATTAAAGATATTATGATAACTAGAAATATCTCTGTGGATATTCAAGATAATATAGAAGATACCTTAAGTTTTATGGTTCGTAATGGCAACGGTGTGGTTGTGGTTTTATCAAATGGGATAATCTCGGGTATTATTACAGAAAGGGATATTATCTCTTTGGCTAGTAATATACAGTATTTAAACTTTAAATCATCAATTAAAAATAGTTTTACTTTTGGTAGTGTGATTAAAATCAACTGTAATAGAAGTGTTGAATATGGTTTAAATCTATTACTTGATAATAATATTAGACGATTAGTGGTGGTAGATAATGATAACTGCCTTGTGGGGATTGTAACACAAAATATCTTAATAAAAAATCTTGATGACTATGCATTTAAAAGTAGTATTCCAATATCCGATTTTATCAATACACATAGTAAATTAATTACACTTGATAAAGATAGTAGTATTTTTGAAGCTATTAAAATTATGAATAGAGATTCTATTGGTTCTGTTATTGTAAGGGATAACAATGGATATAATATAGGAATTGTGAGTGAAAAAGATATTTTATTTAATATGTATTATAAAAATAATACTGATAAACCTATATCAACTATTATGAGTTCACCTATTATATGTGTAAAAGATGATGAAAAAACTGATAATGTAATTGAGATGATGAGGGTGAAAAATATCAGGAGGGTTCTGATTGTAGAGAGCCAAAGTAATAAACCTCTGATGTTAGTTACTACTAGGGACTTTGCTAATAATATTCAAACTAAATATACTCATCTACTAGAGAAAAAACTAAAACATATCAAGAGTACTTTAAATTATATAGGAGAGAGTGTACTTGAAGTGCGTAAAGATGGTAACGAATATATTGTAGAGTGGGCTAATCAAATGGCAATCAAGAACTTTGGAGAGGTGATTGAGAGTGATATATCTGTATTGATGGATTTTAATATTATGAATGGGATATTTGAAAATCTGGCAAAAGATGGTCAATTCAAAAAGACTAAGATGAAACAAAAGGGTAAATATTATGAAGTAATAGGCTCTTATTATTTAATTAATAATAAAGAAGTTTTTTTGATGATATTTAAAGATGTCTCTAAATTTGAGAGTGCTATTAGAAGTGAAAGAAGCATCAATGCCTTGTTAAAGGATAAAGTAGATATTGAGGTTAAAAGAAACCAAAAGCAACAGATGATGATTATGCAACAATCCCGTCTTGCCCAAATGGGAGAGATGATTAGTATGATAGCTCATCAATGGAGACAACCATTAAATGCATTGAGTATTAATATTGAGAATCTTGAAGATGATTATGATGAAGGGTTGATTAATAAAGATTTTATAAAATATTTTATAAAAGAACAAAATGAAACGGTAAAATTTATGAGTAAAACAATTGATAATTTTAGAACATTCTTTGAACCCGATAGAGAGATGGAGAGATTACCCTTAACTATGCCTATTAATAAAGTATTACAGATGATTGAGACACCTATGGGTTACAAAGGTATTAAGATAATTAAGAATTATTTGGTAGATGATAAATTAGATATGTATGTTAATGAGATTATGCAGGTTATTCTGAATATTTTAAAAAATAGTGAAGATAACTTTATGGATTTAAATATAAGATGTCCAATTATTAAAATTGAGACAAAAAAATATAAAGATTGGTTTATTATAGAGATTAGTGATAATGGTGGTGGTGTGGATAATAAGATAATTAATAACATATTTGATCCATATTTTAGCACAAAGGAAAAAAAGAGTGGAACAGGGCTTGGACTTTATATGAGTAAGATTATGATTGAAGAACATAGTGGTGGATTACTAAGTGTAACAAACAATGATGATGGTGCAGTCTTTAGAATTAGTTTACAATCAAAGAAGGATATATAGTGAAGAGTATATTTATCACAGCTACAAATACAGATGTTGGTAAAACTTATGCAACCATCAAGCTACTAAAAAAATTGGCTAATAAAGGTTATAAAATTGGTGTGTTTAAACCTATAGAAACAGGTGTTGATACAATTCCAAAAGATGCCAAAATATTATTAGAAACTTGTCAAAAATATAACCATAATTTTAAAGATATGCAACCAGCCGATATTACTGCTTATACTTTTAAACTCCCCTCAGCCCCTTTTTGTGCAACTGATACAACTATTGATATAAAACTAATTATAGATAAATATCAGCAACTATCTCAGCTTTGTGATATTCTTTTGATTGAGGGAGCGGGAGGATTGTTAGTTCCTATCACCATTGATTATATGATGATAGATTTAGCATTAGAGTTTAAATCAAAAGTTTTTTTAGTTACCCCAACAACCTTAGGCTCAATAAATAATACACTACTAAGTATGGAAGCTCTTAATAATAGAGATATAGAATTTAGCTGGTGTATAAATTTATATCATAATAAAGATAACTTTCATAAAGTTACTAAACCATTTTATGACAAAAGATTTAAAGATTGGTATTTTTTAGAAGATGGTGTTGATAATTTTGTAAAAAATTTAGAAAATTAAGAATGTTTTAAAGCCCATTTTATGTATAATCACATCTATTAATATAAATAAAGGAAATAATATGGCAAAATATATTGAATTAACAGATGACAATTTTGAAGCAACAATCAATGAGGGTGTATCTATGGTAGACTTTTGGGCTCCTTGGTGTGGACCTTGTAGAATGATTGCTCCAGTAATTGAAGAGTTAGCAGAAGATTTTGATGGAAAAGCTAATATTTGTAAAGTAAATACAGATGAACAACAAAATATTGCAGCTAAATATGGAATTAGATCAATTCCAACAATCTTATTCTTTAAAGATGGTGAGATGGTAGATCAAATGGTTGGTGCAGCTTCAAAAGATGCATTTGCTGATAAGATAAATTCTCAACTATAATTTAGTAGGGGTAATCCTTTATGGTTGCCCTTTTTATAATCTCTTTTTTTAAGATTTGGAGGTGGTGCTTAGCCTAGGTTAAGTATTGAAAATCCACCCACTACGTAAGTTTATTTTACAACACTCAACCCCTACCGTGGGATTTGCAGTTTAATCTATATTTAAGTTCTATTTACTATCTAACTTTTGACGAGGCTAAAGCCGTCGTGTCCGAGATTAATCCTATATTTTGGAACAAAAACTATATTTATTTTGATGATTTTTTGGCTTAGAATTTACTTAAATTGCAAATCCCACCCCTACCGTACTATCAAGTGATAATTTTGGATTTT
>CAYWFW010000019.1:0-4089 GCA_964457735.1 uncultured Sulfurovum sp.
AAGTTTTTTAGCATTTTTAAATGTTATCACTCCACCTATTCCAAAATAAAATTGATAATCTGCAAGTTTTAAAAGTTGATGGTCACCATTATAGCAATGTAACACTCCACCAACCTCTTTTGCATCTTCTTGCAATAAAATATTTAAACTATCGCTACTTGCATCTCGTATATGTACAATAATCGGTTTTTTATACTTTTTTGCAAGATTTATTTGGTCTATAAAAACTTCTTTTTGCTTCTTTTTATATTCATCTATTTTACTTTTGTCCTCTGGTAACCTATAATAATCAAGCCCACATTCTCCAACTGCCACACATTTTTTATGATTAATAAACTGCTCAATAAAATCTCTATCATAATTATCCACATCATAAGGGTGTACTCCAACGCTAAAAAATATATTATCATATTTATCCACAATTTTAATAGCTTTTTGAAGTGTTGAAGGTTCAGCCGCTGGAATTATAAATTTTTTTATGCCATTTGATATAGCACGGTTCTTCATCTCATCAAAATCTTCATCAAATCGTTCATCATCAAGATGGCAATGTGTGTCTATTAGCATAACTTTTCTCTCATTCTAAGCTCTTTGTCAAAGCCCCAATCTTTTCTATGTTTAATTGTTTTCTCTTTGTATATAGTTTCAATAATCATAGATTCTGTATCTTCTAGCATTATCTCAACCTCCCCATCTGGATTTACAACCATACTATCTCCATAAAATTGCCATTGATAACCATTTTGAGTATATTCTCCTAGACGATTTACTCTCAAAATATAACATCCATGTAAAAATGCTTTTGTTTTTATAATCTCTCGCCATCTATTATGTGAGCCAAATGTAGATGCTGTTGGGATAAGAACCAAGTCAATCTTTTTTTTGATAATAGATTGCCAAAATGGGTCAAAATGGATTTCAAATCCTGATAATACAGATATTTTAAATCCATCAACCATAAAACTCATAGGGTCTTTTAGCTTTGCTACAGGGTTTGCAAAGAATCTTTTTTCATTCCAGTGATCATAAGATATTAGAATTTGTTGTTGGTAATAAGCTATAGATTTTGGTGTAATTTTGGCTATTAATTTATAATAAGTATTTCTTTTTATTGATATAATCGGTGCAATAAAAATCATATCATACTCTTGTGCCATACTTTTTAAGGTTGAGATATGTTTATCTGTTTGATCTTTTACCATACTTTTTGGCATAGATTGAAGTTCTTTAAAAAAGTGATTTAGCACATATTCACCAAAAAGCATCACCTTTACACCTCTTTTATGAGCATTTTCTACATAATATTCTAATTTTCCTTTGCTCATACCAAGGGTTGGGAGCTGAACACCTGCTATTATTAAACTCTTTGATGTTGAATTATCCATATATTGCCCCTAAATGTTTTTGTTCAAAACTCTTTGCTTTCATTTTAGTATCTCCCTAATTCTATACTCAAATTTATCTATCTCCACCAAAAAGGCATCGTGACCATAATCGCTATCAACCTCTAAATAGGTACTCTCTTGAGAATTTCTTTGCATCATTTTATGAATATGTTCCATCTCTGATGGAAAAAATAGATAATCACTCTTAAAGCTAATAAGATGAATTTTTGCTTTTATTCTTAGAATTGCATTATATAATGTATCATATCCACGAGTTAGGTTAAATGTATTAATTGCTTTAACAATATAAAGGTAACTTAAAGGGTCAAAAAGCCGCGAAAAATTTGCAGTATTATACTCCATATATCTTTCAACTTCATATCTTCCAAAAAGTTCAAAAAGTCCATCATTGCCAACATAGTTTCTTCCAAACTTATCATCCATAGAGTGAGGGCTAAGATAGGAAATATGTCCTGCAATTCTACCAATTGCTAGTCCATCTAATCCATTTTCTTTAAAGTCATCTATATTATAATCTCCATTTTTAAACCTTGGGTCTTTTCTGATTGCTTCAATAGCAACCTTATTAAATCCAATTGTCCATGGTTGAGTGGCATAAGTAGCCGCCAAAGAGATTATTTCATCTGCAAAATTAGGAAAATCAACTCCAAATTGCAACGCTTGCATCCCCCCCATAGAACCACCAACTATTGCTCTAAGGTGATGAATATCCAAAGATGATAAAAGCTGTTTTTGAGCTTGAATCATATCTTTTATTGTGACCACAGGGAACTTTAATCTATATGGTTTAATTGATGGATAACAAGGACTCATGGGGGAGGTACTACCAAAGCAAGAGCCAATAGTATTGCTACAGATAACAAAATACTTTTTTGTATCGATAGCTTTACCATCTCCAATTAATCCATCCCACCAACCAGCTTTTCTATCACCCTTATATATACCAGCTGCATGATGTGAACCACTAAGAGCATGACATACTAATATCACATTACTTTTGTCTTGGTTTAAAACACCATAAGTCTCATATGCTATACTATAAGGTTCTAATATTCTACCACTCTCAAGATATAATGGTGAGGTAAAATTTGCAACTTTTGTTTCTATTTTCATCAATTTCTTTTAATATAAATTTTATAAATGATATTCTATCAAATTTGAACTTTAAGTATAGAAAAATTATTATTTATATGCTATCATTAAAAAAATATCAAAATCACAATGGGGTTTCTTAATTGTGCTAACTGTACTAAATTCTATATCTTTAAATCCAACCTCTAAAGCAATTTTTTGTAGCTCCTCTCTTTTAAATCCAAAATGAAATACACCAGTATTATCACTATGAAATGAACCATCTTCAATATCTAAGTCTGCTAAAGCGATAAATCCACCATCATTTAGCATATTATATAGTTTTAAAAATAGCTCTGATTGATTTTTAATATGATGAATTGTCATAGATGATATAACTCCATCAAATTTTTCATCAATAGTATCTACACTTATATCTTTTTGTATCACTTGCGTTTTACAATCAAACTCATCAGATTTTGTTTTAAATACCTCTAACATAGATTGAGAGTTATCAACTGCCACAATCTTACTAATATAAGGAGCTATAAAATAACTTAGTAATCCTGTCCCTGCACCTAAATCCATAACTTTCATATCATTATTTAATTTAACTTTTTTTATGATATTATTGGCAATAGAATTTGCATTTTTTACCCGTTTACTATTCATATCCCAATTTTTTGATTTATGTTGAAACAAATCTTTATTACTCATCTATTTCCTCTTTAATATAAATACTGTTTTAATGTATATTTCATATCTTCATCTAAATCAAGATTTTTATACATCCATTGAATATAGCCATTATCTTTGTTTGCAATATCTTCTATATTTTCATCTTTATATTTTCCAAATTTAAACTGTTTCATCAAAACAGGAGTTTTTGTAAGATATGCTAGTTTTCCCATAATATCCCTCTCCATAGGAAATTGTTCTTTTACCAGCTTAACAATTTTAGAAAGCAAAAGTTTCATTATCAAAACATCTCCAATAGCATCATGGGCTTTAATCTCAACTCCTAATTTTTGTGCTTCTGCTTTTTCATCTTTATATATACCAAGAGAATATCTTAAATATTGCAATCTATGATAAGGGCTATCAGGTAAAAGATGCTTTATACATCTAAGAGTATCAATTAAAGTATAAGAGTTTCTAAATCCCTCTTTTTGCAACATCCCCAAATCAAAATTAATATTATGAGCCACAAGATAATTTTTATCATTATTATACTCATTTAATTTATTATAAAATTGTGTATCTACAAATTTTCCTTTTCCAATCAACATATCAGGTGTAATATTATGAACCTCCATCGCCTCTATTTTAATAGCCACATCACTGCTACAAAATTCATTAAAAACTTCTATATTCTGAGAATTATCAATAATCATTGCACCTATTTGAATAATTCTATCATCATCTTGATTTCCTGTTGTTTCTGTATCAAAAAGTACATATCTTGTCATCTATTATCCTAATTTATTAGTTGTTTCAAAAATGATATTATACTATATATATTATTCAAGTTAATGGATATTATTTTTTATCATCTTAGTTTGGCTAAAATCCTCTTCTATTTCTTATATATAAAAAGAAAAGAAGTGATAAA
>CAYWFW010000020.1:0-3513 GCA_964457735.1 uncultured Sulfurovum sp.
ACCTTTTTTATGACCAGCAGTTCTAGTTTTGCCTCTATTTTTTGCCCATCTACCATTACCGTCCATTATAATTGCTAAATGTTCAAGGGAATTTTTACTCATTGGTTAATTTTTTACTTTCATCTAATATTTCAAAAGATAATTCATTTTTACTTTTTAGACCAAAATCTATAATATCATCTTTGGTGATAAATGAGATACTATTATCATCTGTTCCAAAACTACCACTATCTGCTAAAAGGTTATAACAAACTGCATCTAAATCTTTATTATCAAGCATATTTTTTGCATTATCTAATCCAGTGGAACTATCCATCTCTGCTTTAAATCCAATGGCAACTAAACTATCTTTATTAATCTCTTTTAAAATATCTTTTGTAGATTTTAGCTCTATATTCCATTCATCTCCAACCATAGATTTTTTGACTTTCCCTTGTTGAGGATATTTAGGGGTAAAATCTGATATAGCAGAAATCATAAATAGATATGCTCTTTTTTGAATCAGATGAGGTGTATCAGTACTATTCATAGAAGTTTTGCTCATTTTACCTTTTTTTGCCACTCTAACAGCATCAATAGTATATCCTAACATCTCTTGGCTAGTATCAATATCAATAGTATAAATATCATTTGGTAAATTTTGATTATCTGTTGTTGTGATATAACAAACATCAGCACCTCTTAGATAAAGAGCTAATGCCACTGAGTTTGCCATCTTTCCACTAGAAAAATTTGATAAATATCTAACCTCATCAATCTTTTCTCTTGTTCCTCCTCCTGTTACTACAACTTTTCTATCAAGCCAAAAATCCTCTTCTAAAAGAGCTTTTGCCCCTTGATAAAAAACCTCCAAAGGTTCTGCTAATGCTCCATCTCCTGTATCCCCACAAGCCAAAAGTTTAGTTTGACTTTCAATCACTATACAATCATTAACTTTTAACATCTTTAACGAACCATTTGTATAATGATTTTTTAACATCTGAGTATTAGCAGATGGAGCGATTAAAATTTTACCTTTAAACGCAAGAGCAGTTTGTAAAAGTATATTATCTGCAATACCTTTACTAAGTTTATTAATACTATTAGCTGTTATTGGAGCAATAATAAATATATCACATTTTGAAGCAATATCTATATGGTTTAAATCACCACTCCAATCCTCACTATCATCACATAAAACTTTATTTCTTGTTAGTGCTTCAAATGTCAAAGCAGATATAAACTTTTTTGCACTTGATGTCATAACAATATGGACAACTGCCCCTGCTTTGATAAAAAGCCGTGCAATTTCACAAGATTTATAAGCAGATATGCTTCCTGTAACTCCTAGAAGAACTGTTTTATTTTTTAAATTTATATTCATAATATTTTAATCTTTAAATTCATATCCCATATCCTCTTCCTCTTCCTCTTCATCAGCTTCAACTTTAATATCATTTGGATCTACTCTTCCTGATAATGACATCATAAGTTTCATATCACTTGGATTTGTAGCATTTCCTAACGCCTCTTCAAGAGTAATTCTTCCATCATAATATATATCTAAAATTGCTTGGTCAAATGTTTGTGTTCCATAAGTCTCTTTACCATCAGCAAGAGTTTCGGTAATCTCCTCATCTCTACTTTCTGTAATCAATTGAGCAACTCTAGCTGTTCGTATTAATATCTCAATACAAGCAGCTCGTCCACCATCTTTTGTCTTAACAAGCCTTTGAGCTACAACACCCTCTAGTGTATTTCCCAATGCTCCACGGATACGGTCTTGTTCCTCTTTTTCAAAAACACCAATAATTCTCTCTATGGTCTCTTGAGCATTTTTTGTATGAAGGGTTGAAAAAACTAAGTGACCCGTATCAGCAGCATGAAGACCCATTTCAATGGTTTCAAGGTCTCTCATCTCCCCAACAAGAATAATATCAGGGTCTTCTCTTAATGCCCCTCTTAACGCATCAGCAAATGATAAAGTATCTTGACCAACACCCCTTTGATTAATCAAACACTCTCTATCTTTATGAACAAACTCAATTGGATCTTCAACCGTGATAATATGCTTTTTTTGTGTTTTATTGATTCTATCAATCATCGCAGCAAGAGTTGTTGATTTACCAGAACCTGTAATCCCTGTTACAGCAACAAGCCCTCTTTTAAGATGTGTAAAATAATCTAAAGCTTTTGGAAGATTTAACTCCTCCATTGTCATAATTCTTGTTGGAATAATCCTAAAAACACAGCTCATACCATCTGTTTGAAAAAATATATTAGCTCTAAATCTTGCTTTTTCTTTTCCCATTACATAAGTGAAGTCACTTGAACGGTTTTCTTGAAGAGCATTATATTGATTAGGTAGTAAAATCTCTCTACACATTGTATCAATATCTTTAGTTGTCATCACCTCTTTACCAAGCTTTTGTAAATCACCACTAACTCTAATACGAACAATTGTTCCAGATTTAATATGTAAATCACTCCCACCATTAGAAGCTAGACTTTTTAGATATAATTGAAGTCGTTTCTCTGTATCATGCATTATTCTATACTCTCTAACATCTCTTGAAATGAATTTTCAAATGCTTTTACACCATCATTAAATAAGTTCTCATAAATCTCTTCCATATTAATCCCATTTTTTTCTAATTTTTCAAAATAGCTATTAATTATATCATTAGATATAGGGAGTTGTTCCTCTTGTGCAATTTTATTTTTAATATAACTATTAATGGTATCAAGTGGTGTTGTATTTATTGTATTATTAGCCATAAGTTCTCTTATATAATAATCTGCTTTTAATTTATCACCCTTTACCCCAGTACTTGCAAATAATGTTTTAATAGCTGGTGTATGATTTTGCTCTATCATATTATAAATTTTAGCACCATTCATAATACCTAGCTTAGAAGTCTCAACTCCTAACCCTTTTAATTTACCATCAATAAGTCTATCAAATCTGCTGATAAAGACACTTATCACAGCTTCAACTCTTCCACCACCAATATTTGTATATTCAGAAATTGCATGAGCCATAATATCTAAACATTTTTTAGCCTGAGAAGGGGAGAATATAAGAGTCGCATTTACACTTATCCCCATCTCGATTAATCTACCCATAGCATCATATCCAGCCTCTGTTGCAGGAACTTTAATCATAACATTTGGTTCACCAATCGCTTTAAATAACCTTTTACCCTCAGCGACTGTAGCATCTGTATCATCACTTAAAAATGGATCAACCTCTATACTAATATAACCATCATTCCCACTATCATAACACTCTCTTAAAGCGATAGCTGCTGTTTTAATATCTTGTATAGCCAATGCTTCATATTTATCTTTTGCAGATTTACCTTTTAGTAATTCTAATTGCTCTTTATATGCAGGTGAAGTTGTAATAGCAGATGCAAAGATAGAAGGATTGCTAGTTGCACCATTGATTATACCTCTATTTATAAGTTCTACAAATTTGTTATTTAAAAAGTCTCTCTCAATAAAATCTAACCATAGTGAAAAAGATATATC
>CAYWFW010000021.1:0-2672 GCA_964457735.1 uncultured Sulfurovum sp.
ACTTTGAGAAAAAAATATAAGGAGATACTATGGCACGAACATTAATGAGATTTACGGGCGTTGGTGGACAAGGTGTTCTTCTTGCTGGTGAGATTTTTGCAGCCGCAAAGATTAAAACTGGTGGTCATGGACTAAAAACAGCAACATATACATCACAAGTGCGTGGTGGTCCAACAGTTGTTGATATTCAACTTGATGAAGAAGAGATTTATTACCCATATGCCAATGATGGCGAAATTGGTTTTATGCTTTCAGTTGCACAAGTTAGTTATAACTCTTTTAAAAATGGTGTTCAAAAAGGTGGTACAATTGTTGTTGATCCTAACCTTGTAAGTCCAACTAAAGAAGATAGAGAGATGTGGAATATCCATGAAATTCCTATTATCACTATTGCAAAAGAGGAAGTTGGGAATGTTATTACTCAATCTGTTGTAGCTTTGGCTATTGCAAATACTATGATGAATGCTATTGATAAAGATACACTTATTGCAACAATGCTTTCAAAAGTACCTGCTAAAGTACATGATGTAAACAAAGTAGCTTATTCTCTTGGTGAAAAATACGCATTAGAAGCTATGGCTTAATAATAAATATATAAATAACTTTTACAATTTGGGGCAATCTTTATTGGTTGCCTCATCCTCTTTTAACTAACTAACTTAAAATAAAATATTTTCAAATTTTTTATACAATTATGGTATAATAGATTATTAAATACAAAGGAAAAATAATGAATTTAATTAAACTTACAAAATATATTTCAACAGCTGTAGTAGTTGTATTACTTAGTTCTTCATGTGGTAGTTCTGGCAATTCTGTTGCATATAATGATGAAGATAATATCACTATGGCAAATCTAAATGATGGTGGATACACAATTAAACTTAATGCTTATAATTTTTCGGATTCAAGACCAGATGAGAATGATATATTAGTTCATTTTTGTGCAGACAATAAATTTAAGGAGATTCATCCAACTTCAGACCCCAGAGAACTTAAAGGGACATATACTGTAGATACTGCTTTACATCATTTAAAATTGGATTATCCTGATTATGGTACCACTTTTGATATATTTAATGGAAGAGATGATATTTCTGAAGGAACTCCATTTGCTGTAGAGGGTGAATATTTAGATTATAACTTTACAATTACAGAAAATACTCTAACTCCTACAATTAGTTGTGATTAAAAATTTAATTTTTTTTCAAACTATGTATAAAGATATTTGTGGTATATTTTTATAATTATTAAGATAAAGAACAAAAGGGAGTTTTATGGTATTTATAGATGATATAATAGCAGATGAGGTATTAGACAGCAGAGGAAATCCAACTGTAAGAGTTACAGTAACATTAAGTGATGGTTCTAAAGAGAGTGCTATTGTACCAAGTGGTGCAAGTACAGGAAAAAGAGAAGCACTTGAACTACGTGATGGTGGTGATAGATATATGGGCAAAGGTGTATTAAAAGCCATTGCAAATGTAAATGATAAAATTGCAAATGAGCTTATTGGTTATTCACCTTTTAATCAAGCTGATATAGATTTGGCAATGAAAACACTTGATGGTAGCGAAAATTATAATAATCTTGGAGCAAATGCAGTTCTTGGTGTATCTATGGCTGTGGCTCGTGTGTCTGCAAAAAGCTTAGGAATGCCATTATATAGATATCTAGGTGGAGCAAATGCTGTGACTCTTCCCGTTCCTATGTTTAATATTATTAATGGTGGAGAACATGCCAATAATTCTGTTGATTTTCAAGAGTATATGATTATCCCCGTTGGATTTGATAGATTTACTGATGGTCTAAGAGCTTGTACAGAAGTTTATCATCATCTTAAAAAAATTATTAATGATATGGGTGAAAGTACTGCTGTTGGTGATGAGGGTGGATTCGCTCCAAACCTAAAAAGTAATGAAGAACCAATTGAAGTGATTATGAAAGCGATAGATATTGCTGGATATAAAGCTGGAGAAGAGATTGCAATTGCTCTTGATGTTGCAGCAAGTGAGCTTATTAATGATGATGGTCTTTATGTGCTTAAGTCTGAAAATAGAGAGATTACAAGTGCAGAACTTACATCTTATTATAAAGATTTATGTTCAAAATATCCAATTGTATCCATTGAAGATGGTTTGAGTGAAGATGATTGGGATGGATGGAAACATCTTACAGAAGAACTTGGAGAGATAGTTCAACTTGTTGGAGATGATTTATTTGTAACTAATGCTTCTATTTTAAATGAAGGTATCTCCAAAGATATTGCAAATTCAATTTTAATTAAGCCAAATCAAATCGGTTCAGTTAGTGAAACAATGCAAACTATCAGATTAGCTCAAAGAAATAATTATACTTGTGTAATGAGTCACCGTTCAGGCGAGAGTGAAGATGCGTTTATTGCTGATTTTGCCGTAGCATTAAATTGTGGTCAAATTAAAACTGGTTCAACGGCAAGAGGCGAAAGAACAGCTAAATATAATAGACTACTTGATATTGAAAGTGAATTAGGTCAATGTGAATATTTAGGGAAATCTATATTTTAGATAGCAATATTAAAAAATTAGAAGAAAAAATAGGCTTAAGTCTTAAATCCATACTATTAGTATTCTCTATATTAATAGTATTAGGTATATATATAGCTAATATCTTTTTTGGTAAAAACTCTATAT
>CAYWFW010000022.1:0-18029 GCA_964457735.1 uncultured Sulfurovum sp.
ATTTAAAATTATAATTTTTTTCCCCTTGAAAAAAGTCCATATATATGGCTTTAGATAGGATGATTAGTTACAAAATTTTTAAGATACTTATTATATCTTTTAAAGATATTATATTGTATCAAAAATCAGTTTTATTTTATATAAGAAGGTAAAAAAGGGCAATTTTATCTTTGCCCTTAATAACTACCTTTCAATAGCCACTACTCCACCTCTTACAATTTCAATAGGGTTAAATCTTGTAGATGCTTCTAAAAAGTGTTTAATTCTAACAGGCTCATCTGCTACCATAGCAATCACCATATCAACTCCAACATTTACAATAGAACCATTATATGCTCCACATAAAGCTGATATATCGCTAAGGCTCTCTTTTACAGGGAATTTAACTAATACCATCTCTTTTTCAACCATCTCTTCATGTTCTGTAACTTTCAAAGTTGGAACTAATTTATTAAGTTGTTTAATAATTTGCTCAATTACCTTTTTGTTACCTTTTGTTACTACTGTAATATGGGACATCTTACTATTAGGGATAGGAGCAACTGTTAAAGAGTCTATATTATATCCTCGTCCTGCAAAAAGTGCCGTTACTCTGGCTAAAACAGAACTTTCATTCATAACTATTACAGAGATTACTCGTCTTATATTTTGCATCTTTACTCCTTATCTTCTAACATCATATTATATAAAGCTCCACCTGAAGGAACCATTGGAAGAACATTTTCAAATCTTGCAACAGCCACATTTATAAATGCAACTCTATCTTGTTTGATTGCATCTTTAATTGCCTTATCAAACTCCTCTTTTGTTGTTACATCATACCCAATTCCACCACAAGCCTCTGCTACTGCTTTATAGTTTGGTTGATATGATAAATCTGTAGATGAATATCTCTCTTCATAAAAAAATGTTTGCCACTGTCTTACCATTCCCAAAAAGTGGTTATTCAAAATCACATTTATTACAGGAATTTTATATTCAGATGCCGTCACAAGCTCTTGCATATTCATCAAAATTGACCCATCTCCCGTTACATTGATAACAGTTTTTTCTGGACACCCCTTTTTTGCTCCTAAAGCTGCTGGAAAACCAAAGCCCATAGTTCCAAGTCCTCCAGAGTTTATCCATTGTCTAGGTCTATCAAAAGGGTAGTGTTGAGCTGCCCACATTTGGTGCTGACCAACATCAGAAGTGATAATAGCATCTTCTCCCACCAAATGACCTAATCTTTCAATTGCCCATTGTGGCTTAATCTCTTCATTACTATCTTTAAATGATTGAGGGTGAAGATTATCATATCTAGTTAATACTTCTCTCCAATCTTTATATCTTGATGGGTCTATTTTTTCCTCTAATAAAGGTTTCATTTTTTCTAATACAGTTTTAATATCACCCACAATTGGATAATCAACATCAACTAATTTACCAATATTAGCAGGGTCAATATCCACATGGATAATTTTTGCATATTTTGCAAATTCAGAAAGTTTTCCAGTTACTCTATCATCAAATCTTGCACCAAAAGATATAACTAAATCAGTTTCGCTCATTGCCATATTTGATGAATAGTTTCCGTGCATCCCAAGCATACCTAAAAGCATTGGATTATCTGCTCCTAAAACTCCTCTTGCCATAAGTGTCTCAACTGCTGGAATTTGCCCCATCTCTACAATCTCTCTTAAAAGATAACTAGCTTCACTTAAAACAACGCCACCACCAATATAAAATAGTGGCTTTTTTGCTTCAAGAATCGCTTTAACAGCTTTTTTAATTTGTCTATCATTTCCCTTGCAAGAAGGTTTATATGTAGGAATATCTACATCTTTAGGATATTTAAACTCTCCAAATTCTGCTGTAATATCTTTTGGAATATCAATTAAAACAGGTCCAGGTCTTCCACTTCTTGCAATATAAAATGCCTCTTTAATAACTCTAGGCAAATCAGCTAAATCTCTAATTAAATAGTTGTGTTTTGTACAAGGTCGGCTAATACCTACAGCATCAATCTCTTGAAAACCATCTGTTCCAATCAAAAATAGTGGAACTTGACCAGAGATTACAACTAATGGAATAGAATCCATATATGCCGTTGCTAATCCAGTTACTGCATTAGTAAATCCAGGTCCACTTGTTACCATTGCTACACCAACTTTTCCAGTTGCTCTAGCATAGCCATCTGCTGCATGAACACTTGCTTGTTCGTGTCTATTTAAAATATGTTCAAATCCATCTTGCTTATATATCTCATCATATACATTCATGATAGCTCCACCAGGGTAACCAAATACGGTTTTAACTCCCTCTAGTATCAACGCTTCACAAACCATTTGAGCACCATTCATTTTCATGATTTTCACCCCATTATTAGTAATTTTTGATGATTATAGCAAAAAAAGATTATAGTTTCTTATATTATCAAAAAAAAATTAAAATAAAAGTCCACTATCATCTTCAACTGATGTTTTTTGTATAATAATTTTTGGATGTAAATCTGTACCTTTTATGGTTGAGGCATCAGGATCAATATCATCATCTTCGTTATTCTCAAAATTGATATGATGGCTATCTCTTGATGGTAATGGAGATATAGTTGTATAGTATTCATTTTGACCATCCTCTTCTCCTATAAAAACTCCATCAGGAATATCAAATTTTCGTTTTGTCTGAGGATAAAGTTTTATCAACTCTCTATAGTAATATGCAAATGCAGGGGCAGATATAGCTCCACCCGTTGCACCTCGTCCTATTCTTTTATTATCATCTCGTCCAAACCAAACTATTGTTTCTATTGTTGGGGAGTATCCACAAAACCAAGCATCTACATTATTATTTGTTGTTCCTGTTTTACCTGCTAACTCCAAGCCTTCAACTCTTGCATTTCTTCCAGTTCCTCTTTTGATAACATCTTGAAGAATCGATGTCATTAGATATGCTTGTTTAGGTTTTGTAAAGTTAGCTATCTCTTTTGGTTTGGTTTCATATAAAACAGAACCCTCTTTTGAGATAATTTTACTAACTAAACGGGGTTCAATCATATGTCCATAATTAGCAAATACAGAGAATATTTGAGCCATTTTAAGAGGACTTAAACCTAGGTTACCTAGCGATATTGACATATCTCGTGGAATATGAGGCACATCAAGAAGAGCTAAACGTTTTCTAATTGTATTAACACCCAAATCATGAACTAAATTTATTGTTGCTAAATTTCTTGAATGAACTAATGCTTCTCTTAATTTAATAAATCCTTTAAAATCACCCTCATAATTTTTAGGTGACCATATCATCCTTTTACCATTTCTATAATATTGGAATGTTCTTGCTAAATCTGTAAGTTTAGTGGCAGGATTATATCCCGTATCAATAGCTGTTTGATATATAAATGGTTTAAATGATGACCCTGGTTGTCTTATTGCTTGAGTAACACGATTATATTCACTTCTTTTATAATTAACTCCACCAACCACTGTTAAAATATCACCTGTTTTATTATCAACAGAGACCATTGCCCCGTTAATTGAAGATGTTTTACTATTCTCTTTATATTTTTTAAGAGCTTTTTTATAGGCGTAATCTATGGCATCTTTTGCAATTTGTTGTTGTTTTATATCTATAGTTGTATATATTTGATATCCACCAACTTTAATATCACCAAGTTTTTTATCTTTAAATCTTCTTAAAACTTCATTTACCACAAAAGGAGCTTTATTTTGAGTCAAGGTTGTTTTAAAAATCTTTGGCGTCTCTTTTACTGCTGAGATATACTCTTTTTCTGTAATCCATCCAATACTTCTCATTCTAAAAAGAACACTATTAGCTCTATTTAGTGAGCGTTTATAATGTTTTACAGGATTTAGATGAGATGGTGCATTTGGAAGTCCAACAAGAATTGCCGCCTCTTTTAGCGTTATATCTTGAATATTTTTATGAAAAAATCCCTCTGATGCTGTTTTTATCCCATAATATCCATTACCAAAAAATATCTCATTTAAATACCTCTCTAAAATCTCCTCTTTTGTAAGTTCATTTTCAATCTTTAGAGCTAAAATTGCCTCTTTAAGTTTTCTTGTAAGTTTTTTTTGACTTGTAAGAAGTTTATTTTTAATCAGTTGTTGCGTTAGTGTACTTCCACCCTCCACAAAACTACCAGCTTTTATATCTGTTATAATAGCTCTTATTATTGCATCAATATTGACACCATTATGTTCAAAAAACTTTGTATCTTCCATAGCAACAAGAGCCTCTATCACATATCCAGGAAGCTCCTCATACCTTGCATAAAGACGATGTTTATCTTTAAATATATAGGCTAATTTTTCACCATTTCTATCTAAAATAACACTTGATACATCAGGTTTATAGTTTATAAGTTTTTCAGCATCAAGCTTTACCTCTTCATACGCATAAACAAATGAAGCGATTAGGGCAACCCCAAACATTATGACAAGAAGAATAGAACCTTTTATTATACTATTTATCATACTTTAAACTCCAAATTTTATATTCTCTAAAATTATACCTAAAATTCATAGAGAGACTCTAATTCCACTAAGCCAAGCAAAATGTAGATTATATCCACCTCTATTGCCATCAACATCCAAAATTTCACCAATAAAATATAGATTATTTACTAATAATGAATGCATATTTTTAGGATTAATATATCTGGTATCAACGCCACCAGCAGATACCTCTGCACCATCAAAACCTTTTGTTAAATTAATCTCTAAAGATAAATTTTTGATAGTATAAACAATTTTATTTATATCTTTTTTATTTAAATTTTTTAGCACTTTAGAGTCTATTTTACTCTTATCTATAATAACTTTTGCCAATTTTTTATTTATAAAACCCTCAAGCCATAATAAAATTGGTTTATCACTTTTATTATTTAATCTACTAGATAATAGTTGTACCAGCTGGTTTTTATTTATATCAGGCATCAAATCTATATTTAAAAGACAATACTCATAATTATCTAATCTTAAACTAACTTCTCTGCTGATATCTAAAACGGCCAGTCCTGAAACTCCATATTTAGTAAATAAAATATCTCCTCTAATTTCAGATATAAATTCACCATTTGATATTAATGAAACCAACGCATCTTGCTTTACGCCAACTAAATATTTAAGATAATCCTCTTTGCTACAAAGTTGAACTAAAGATGGTAAGGTTTTTATAATAGGATGATTAAAGCTAGAGGCTATATCTAATCCAAAAGAACTGCCTCCTAGTTGGCTAGATGCTTCTAATCCTGTTGCAATAATAAGTTTTTTTGATCTATAGGTTGTATCATCAGTTTTAACAATAAATTTATCATTCTCTTTTGTAGTTTGCTTAACAAGTGTATTACAACAGATTTCTACCCCTAATACTTTTGCCTCATATTCCAATATATCCACAACACTACTTGCTTTAAGGCTCATAGGATAAACTTTCCCATCTTTTAATTCTACTAATATAATTCCAATAGAGTTAAAAAAACTTTCTATTTTAGAGAAATTAAAATCTTTTATACTTTCCCTAATAAAAGAGAAATTAGATGAGTGAAAATTTAAACTGTTTATATTTTTATTACTTATATTACATCTTCCATTACCTGTTGCAAGTAGTTTTTTACCCACAATTTTATTTTTTTCAAGTATTAATACGCTCTCCCCTTTTCTAGCCAAGCAGATTGCTGATACTAATCCACTTGCACCCCCACCTATAATAATATTTTGATACATTCTAAAATTTATCTTCGTGGTGGTGGAGTTGAAGGGTCTCTTCTTGATGGAGGTGGAACTGATGAATCTCTTCTTGATACAGGAGGAGTCGAGCTAGTTGGTGGTGGAGTGCTATCTTGAATCTCTCTTGTTGTTCGTGATTTAGAAAATACCATAGAGATTAATATTGCACCACCTATAATTACTAATGACATTATAGGACGAGAAGCAAACCATGCAATAGATATAATAATTGAACCTAAAATAAGTGTAAATACTAATGCTACTAAAGATGATGCACCACTAACAAGAGAGCCAAACATAGGTATAATATTTGCCAATGCAGATAAAGGTCCCATTATTAGCTTAAATCCAACAAACATTAAGATTAAACCACCTGCTCTAAATAACCATGTAAGTAAACTATTTGAATCTAATTCATCTTTAAAAATCTGATTTGCAGAGACTTTACCATTTTTTATAAATGTAAATTTTCTACCATTATCAGTCGTATAATCCACTAATTCTCTATTTTCTGCTTTAGTTGCTATACTGTATATTCCTAAAGGTGTATATCTATATGATATTTTTATGTCACCAATATTTGGGCTTTGAGGATTTCCTCCAATATATAAAAATTGCTTATAATTTTTTGCTTCACCAATATTATCTGGCATCTTATTTAACCCATCAAATGATGACGATATGTTAAATTTATTGATAATACTTTTAGATATATGGAAATCTCCAATAGTAGCATCTGTTGAAAACAGTTGACTATGATAACTCATTGGAGGATTCTCGTGACCTGATGGATGTTTAAATGATGATGAGTTTTGAGGATGAGAGTGCCAACCTTTGTAATAATCATAAGTTGTGATAGTCTCTGTTGAGCCACCTAATTTATCTTCTGAATGGCTACTTGTTTGCTCTTCCCATTGATACATAGTTACATCTCTTTGCAAAAGTAATCCATCAGATATTACTCCAAATGTGGTATCTTTAACTATATTTACAGGTTTAACTTCTCCTTGAATTAATATAGGTTGATTATTATATTCTTGTTTATATTTTGTATCTGGTAAGGTTATTATCTTTGATTGCATCTCTTTTAGTGCTGTAGCTTGTTTAACACTTCTGCTTTCATTATACCATAAAAGTACTATTGAGATGATAATTAATAAAAAACCAAAAAGTATACCCTTAAAAGAGTTTCCTATATTTGAGCCATAGCCTGTTCTAGTTGTTTCTGTAAAGTGATCCATAATATTTCCTTTTAATTATCTAACGACTATTTTAACATTCCTTTTACCCTGCTTTTTAATAAGAGCAAATAGCTTTTTGGCATTTGATGGATGTAATCTAACACATCCATGGGATGCTCGTTTACCTAATCTACTAATACTATTTGTTCCATGAATCGCATATCCACCTCTAAAAAAAACAGAATGAGGCATTGGAGAGTTATGATATTTTTTAGAATAGTGCATTTTTTTAAGTATTTGAGGCTTATAGCTTCCTCTTGGGGTTGCATATCTTCTGCCTTTTCCTGTAGATACTTTCCATTTATAAATTTGTTTATTATTTGCATAAATACTCATTCTCTGAGATGATAAATCAACAACAGCTTTTATCTTAGAGCCTCTAGGAATTTTTGCCATAAGATTTTTATACATCTTCTTTTCAAGTTTTTCTTTTGCAAACTCTTTTTTATTTATTGAATTTAGATGGTTTGTGTCACTGAATCTATAATCTTTCCTTAATTGTTTTTTAACTCTTTTTTTTGAAACTACTCTTTTGTTCTTAGTTACTTGTTTTTGATAACTCTGCGTTTTATAATTTCTTCTTTTAGCTTCCTCTTTTAGCCACTCTCTTTTTGTTTTAGCATTTTTATCAATTTTATAGTTACTAAATCTATCTACATATCTCTTCTCATTGACCCGATTATACTCATATCTATCTCTATCTGAATCTCTTTGTCTTACTGAAACTCTTCTTCTTTCTTGTGTCTCTGTAAAATTACTATATTGATTAACAAGATCCTCTTCCATTCTTGAATCATCAATATTTCTTTCTATATCTCTATCACGATAACCATTTAATGATTCTCTTAATCTCTTTTTTTCCCTTATCTGATTTTTGCTTTTAGGAATATCTCCATTTAAATATTGTGTTTCAAGATCGGTTTTTGAAGTTTCATCTTCATCAAATTGATAATTATATTGATTTGAATTTAAAAAACTTATTATAAGAAGTAAAGTTAAGAGTATTTTATTTGGCAAGATTTATCCTTTTATTTAAAACTTTATCTTTATTTGGCTTTATATAGGCTTATTAATTCAATTACGGGTCAGGCGTTGAAAATACACTAAAATTCTAATCTGCTTAATATATCAAATAATTTTATGCTATAATCACTTAATATACCAAATAAAATGAGCAAAAATGGATAGAAAATCAATATTAATGATATTAAAATATTGAAATTATGGGTAAAACCCACCATTATTATAAAAAAGGGGAATTATTATGAGCGAACTAGAAAAAAAAATAGCCCAATTAGAAAAAAGATTATTAAAATATGAAAAAATAGAAGATACAACTCCAACATATTCTTTTAGTAAAATTACAGATAATGATTTATATAACCTTGTAGATATTCAAGAAGATTTTGATAAAAGTAGATTTAATGATTGGTTTGATAAAACACAAGAGATTGATGATGCGGTAGAATTGTTTTTAAATAATCTAATAGCAAAACATATAAATCTAATATATAGCTATAATGAAGAGGATTTAAAATTATATTTTCTAGCACCAATATTCAATAAAATTGATTTTCAATCTATGCAACAAGGATTTAGAGCTTTTTATAATGAGAAGATATTTTATCAAAGTAAAACATTTATCTTTAATGGTGAGGCTGATTTTTTGTTAGCCAAAGGATTAAAAAAATCAAAGCAACCATATTTTTTTATTCAAGAGTTTAAAAAAGGTAAAAAAAATAGCGACCCTGAACCTCAACTATTAGCAGAGATGATAGCAGGATTAGAGATTTCAAAGGTGCAAAGCTTTAGAGGGGCTTATATTATTGGAGCTATTTGGAATTTTGTAATTTTAGAAAAAATAGGTGAAGATAGATACAAATATTATGTAAGTCTAAATTTTGATAGTACAAAGATAGAAGATTTAAAAGGTATATATAAAAATTTAATGTTTATTAAAGAAGATATGATTAGAAGTTTATGATATATTGCAATGTAACTTGTACATAACATATCTATAGATGTAATTTACTTGATTATTAGATGTGGCGAATTGGAATAAGAGATATGGGGTAATTGGTAAAAGAGGCTTTTTGAAAAAATATGTTATTATATCAAATAATTTTATATAAGATAAAGGTACGATATGAACTTAGAAGAGATGCAAGAGATGGTTGCAACTAAAGATGGGGTTTTAATATATTTTTGGGGAGATAATTGTAATGTTTGTGAGGCTCTTAGACCTAAATTCAAAGATGAGTTTGATAAAAATTTTCCAAAAATAGAACAAATCTATCTGAATGCAAAAGAGAATATTGAAATTTCATCTTTTTATGGAGTATTTTCTATACCTACTATGATTGTATTTTTGGATGGTAAAGAATTTGCTAGAGAGGGCAGAAATGTTAGTATGAGTAAATTGGTTACTCAATTGCAACGACCATATTCAATAATGTTAGGATAACAATTTAATGAAAGTCAAATCTATATTTACCAATAGTTTTGGTATTTTAATATCAAGAATTTTGGGTTTTCTTAGAGATATGATTATGGCTTCTACTTTGGGGGTAAACATATTCTCGGATATTTTTGCTATAGCATTTAAGCTTCCAAATTTATTTCGTAGGATATTTGCAGAGGGTGCTTTTGTTCAGAGTTTTTTACCATCTTTTGTGGCATCAAAGCACAAAGGAGCTTTCTCTACGGCAATAGTTCTGCGATTTTTAATCTTTATTATTTTTGGTTCAATTATTGTAAATATATTTTCTGATTTAGCAACTAAAGCTATTGCAATAGGATTTGATGATGAGACAGTGGCATTAGCATCTCCTCTTGTGGCAATAAATTTTTGGTATCTTGATTTGATATTTTTAATCACATTTTTGGCAACACTTTTACAATATAAAAATCATTTTGCTACCACTGCTTTTTCTACATCTTTACTTAATATATCAATGATAGGAGCGATGATAATATATGCCAAAGATGACCCTATTAATATTGTATATGCTCTTAGTTTTTCTGTTTTAATTGGTGGAGTGATGCAACTTATTATTCATATTATTGCTATAAAAAAATTTAATCTTCATAAACTACTAATTGGTGGCTGGAAATATAGAAAACAAAAAGATATAACTGCAGAAAAGAAAACTTTTATATCTCAATTTATACCTGCTATGTGGGGAAATTCAACGGCTCAGATAGCAGCCTTTTTAGATACTTGGATGGCATCATTTTTGGTTACAGGTTCAATTAGTTATCTCTATTATGCTAATCGTATTTTTCAGCTTCCTCTTGCTATCTTTGCCATTGCAACTGCTACCGTTTTATTTCCATCAATTTCCAAGTCAATAAAAAATAATAAAATCAAAGAGGTTGAACAAAATTTGGCTAAAGCATTTTGGATGTTAGCTTTTACATTAGGTTTTGCAATGGCTGGAGGGATAATTTTATCTCAAGTGATAGTATGGTTACTTTTTGAAAGAGGGGAATTTACAGATATTGATAGAATCAATAGTGCTAATATATTGGTGATGTATATGATTGGATTATTACCTTTTGGGCTATCTAAACTATTTTCGTTATTTTTATATACATCTAAAAGACAAGGAAAAGCAGCAATTATTGCAACCTATTCACTAGCAATAAACCTTATTTTATGTTTTATTTTAATGCAATATATGGGAGCGATGGGATTAGCCTTAGCATCTAGCATCGGTGGTTGGGTTTTATTTATTTTAACTCTTAAAGAGGTTGGATTTGATAAGTTTAAAAAGATAATAAAATCTAAAAATAGTCTATATTTTATACTCATAATAACTTTATTCTCTATAATACTTTTGTACATAAATAGTATTATAAAAAATATGATTTAAAGGATATTTTATAAACAAACAATTTAAGAATTTTTATAAATTTTATAATAGTTTTGATATAGAAAAAACTATTGATTATTTTTCTTTATTTGGTGGATTAGAACCGTTTATCCCTCTTGATTTAAATGATGATATTATCGTATCTGTAGATTTAAATATTCTTCAAAATTTTCAAGTTTATGATGATGTGGTTTTTCCAGATTTTTTAATAAAAAAACCATATAGAGATATTTTAATATCAATTGCAAGAGGAGATTCAAAACTTTTACATATTTTTAATAAAGCACATATTGGCGAATCTTTAGGCAAGGATATTATATCTCAACTAGTTGAACTTGATATTTTATATATTTTGCCATCTCGTGAATCTCCAATCAAAATAAATCCTAAACAGAAGCTAAAAAAGGGATTAAGGTCATATAAAGTTCAGTCTATAATAAGATTTAAAAATCCATTTTATTATTTTTGGTTTGGTTTTGTAGAGCCATACCGAAGAGATATAGAAAATAGTGAATATGATAGATTTTGGGAATATTTTTTGAGCCATTATCATAGATGTACAAGTTTAGTATTTGAACAGTTATCTTCAGATATTATAAATTATAGATTTGATATAGTTAGTTATGGTAATTATTGGGATAGAAAGAATGAGTTTGATATATTGTCTATTACAACAGATAAAAAGGTTATTTTGGGAGAGTGTAAATATAAAAATAAAAAGATATGCAAAAATGAGCTAAATAGGTTAATTAGTAAATCTGTTGTATCAGATATAAACGCAGATTATTATGCACTATTTTCAAAAAATGGATATTCAAATGAGTTAAAAAATCTTAAGACCACAAATATACTTTTGTATGATTTAAGCGATTTTGAGATTTTATTAGAGATAAATTAAAAACTGATATTTTGCATATTTAAATTATTTATCTCATTACTCTAATATATTTAGCACTTACCCAACCACTATAAATAGAGGGATGTTGAACTTTACACCATCTTTTTCCTCTTGGAGTATATTTACATCTAATCACCTTAATATTTTTAGTACGGTAATATAATTCATCTACTTTTCTATTATATGTCCCTGCATCACTTCGTACACTGAGTGTATCATCACTTCTTATCTTAACTACACGGTATCTTTTTCCAATAGATTCTCTTTGTGATGAGCGATATTGAGGAGTGATATATCTAGCACTTACCCAACCTGTATAGATGGATGGATGTTGCACTTTACACCATTTTCTATTATTATAAGCCTGTTTACATCTAATCACTTTAATATTTTTTGTATTATATGCTAGTTCATCTATCTTTCTAAAAGATACCCCAGCATTACTTCTTACACTTAGAGTATCATCACTTCGTATCTTAACTACTTTATATGATTCTCCATAAGCGAAAGTTACAAATAATAGCAAGGAAAGTTTTAATAAAATTTTCATAATCATTCTCCTTTAATTTATATGTTATAATTGTATCTAAAATAATATAAAAAGTATAAATATGAAAAAGATTCTGGTAACAACAATTGCATTAACCTATATAATTTTGGCAGATGGATATAATTATAAAATATCTAAGATTGAACCTGATATATTGGAACGGATGATAAATGGAAATAGCTATAAAGAAGAATGTCCTGTAAAAGAGATAGACTTAAGATATATAGAATTAAATTATATAGATTTTGATGGTAAAACTCAAACAGGAGAGCTTATTGTTCATTATAAAGTGGCTCATAATGTAGTGAAGATTTTTAGAGAGCTTTATAATATAAAATATCCAATTAAAGCGATGGGTCTTGTAAGTGATTTTAAAGGTAGCGATTATGCCTCAATTGAGGCTGATAATACAAGTGCTTTTAATTGTAGAAATATTGCAGGAACCTCAAAATGGTCAAAACATGCTTATGGTAAAGCGATAGATATTAATCCAATTGAAAATCCTTATATCTCAAAAAGTGGTAATATATCACATACAAAATCACTAAAATATAGAGATAGAAGACATACTAAAAATACATTTGCTAGTCGTGCTATGATACTTGCCAATGATGAAGCTAGAAAAATATTTACCAAATATGGTTGGAGTTGGGGTGGATATTGGAAAAGTATCAAAGATTATCAACACTTTGAATATAAAAAGTAATATATATATTTAAAACTATGTTATAATTTTCTTAAAACCTATTAAGAGAGTTAAATTGAATAAAAATAGCATAGATGTATATGGAGCAAGAGAGAATAATCTAAAAAATATAAATCTTTCTATTCCCAAAAATAAGTTAGTTGTGATTACAGGGATTAGTGGTAGTGGAAAAAGTAGTTTGGCATTTGCAACACTTTATGCAGAGGGGCAACGCAGATATATAGAGTCTTTGTCATCTTATGCAAGACAGTTTTTAGGGCGTGTGGGTAAACCTGATGTTGATAAGATTGAAGGGCTAACTCCTGCAATTGCGATTGATCAAAAAACCACAAGTAAAAATCCTCGTTCAACTGTTGGAACAATCACAGAGATTTATGATTATCTACGGCTTTTATTTGCAAGAGTTGGCACACAACATTGTTATAAATGTGATAAACCAATAAGTTCTATGAGTGCAAGTGATATTATTAGTGAGGTTAAAAAGCTTCCAATTGATACTAAGCTTATGATTTTAGCTCCCCTTGTAAAAGATAAAAAAGGCTCATTTTCAGATATGTTGGAATCTTTGCGTCATAAAGGGTTTATTAGAGCTGTTATTGATGGAATTATGGTGCGTTTGGATGAAGATATAGAGTTATCTAAAACCAAAAAACATACTATAAAAGTGGTGATTGATAGAGTTGTGATAAAAGAGGATAATACAGATAGGATAAGCTCTGATGTGGAAAAAGCATTACTTCTTAGTTTTGGAGAGGTTGAATTAGAGATTATCAATTTTGATGAGATGAATATAGCTCACTCTCATATTCACCACTCAGAACATCTTGCTTGTTTTGATTGTAAGCTTAGTTTTGAGCCACTTGAACCTGTTAGTTTTTCGTTTAATTCCCATAATGGTGCATGTAAAAAATGTGATGGATTGGGTATGGTTCATGATATTGATATAAAAAAAATTATTAAAGAGGAAAAATCTATTAAAGATGGAGCAGTAAGAGTGATGCATGGATATAATCGCTCTTATTACAAATATCTCTTAAGTGGATTTTGTACTCATAGCAAAATTGATATGGATATTCCCTATAAGAATCTAAAGGCATCTCAAAAAAAGATAATTCTTTATGGAAATAATAAAGAGATTGAATTTCAATGGAAAAATCATTTATTAAAACGAAAATGGGAAGGTGTTCTAAAATATGCTAGTGATTTATTTAAAGATGAGAAAGATTTAGATGAATATATGATAGAAAAAATTTGTGATGATTGTGATGGTCACCGACTAAGACCCCGTTCATTATCTGTCAAGATTGAGGGTAAAAATATTTCTGATATTGTGGATATGCCAATTGAAGAGAGTTATAATTTTTTTAACAATGAAGATAGTTTTTCACACCTAAGCCATCAACAAAATGCTGTAGCAAAATCTATTCTTAAAGAGATTAAAGAGAGATTGTTCTTTTTGGTAGATGTAGGATTAGGATATATAACTTTAAGCCGAGAAGCAAGAACAATCTCTGGTGGTGAGGCTCAAAGGATAAGAATCGCCTCTCAAATTGGCTCAGGATTAACTGGTGTAATGTATGTACTTGATGAACCAAGTATCGGTTTGCATGAAAGAGATACGATGAAGCTGATTCGTACTTTAAAATCTTTACGAGATAAAGGTAATAGCGTTATTGTGGTGGAACACGATAAAGAGACAATTATGAGTGCTGATTATATTATTGATATTGGTGCAGGAGCTGGAGAGTTTGGTGGAGATGTGGTTTTTGCAGGAACACCAGATGAGCTAAAAAGTTCTAATACTCTAACAGCTGATTATATGTATGGTAAAAAACAGATAAAATATGATAATAATAATCCTCAAAAAGATTGGATTACAATCAAAAATGCAACTGTCAATAATATCAAAAATCTAACAGCTAAAATCCCTTTGAGAAACTTTGTTTGTGTTACAGGAGTAAGTGGAAGTGGAAAAAGTTCACTTATTTTACAAACCCTTTTACCAACTGCTAAAGAGATTTTAAATCATGCAAAAAGGGTAACTAAAATTGATGGAGTTACCATTACAGGGCTATCAAAATTGGATAAAGTGATATATCTTGATCAAAGTCCAATAGGTAGAACCCCACGAAGTAACCCTGCTACATATACTGGGATGATGGATGAGATAAGAAAGGTTTTTGCAAAGACAAAAGAGGCAGAACTAAGAGGATATAAAATTGGACGTTTTAGTTTTAATGTAAAAGGTGGACGATGTGAGAATTGTCAAGGTGATGGTGAGATTAAAATTGAGATGCACTTTTTACCTGATGTGATGGTGCAGTGTGATAGTTGTAAAGGAACAAGATATAATGCTCAAACCCTAGAGATTACATTTAAAGGTAAAAATATCGCTGATGTATTGGCTATGAGTGTATCTGAAGCGTTTGAATTTTTTAAGGCAATTCCACCAATTTTTTCTAAACTCAACACCCTCAAAGCAGTTGGATTAGATTATATTACTCTTGGTCAAAATGCTAAAACTCTAAGTGGAGGAGAAGCACAAAGGATTAAATTAGCCAAAGAACTTAGCAAAAGAGATACTGGAAATACCCTTTATATTTTGGATGAACCTACAACAGGACTACATTTTGCTGATGTGGATAGACTCACGGGAGTATTACACCATTTAGTAGAACTAGGTAATAGCGTTGTGGTGATTGAACATAATCTTGATATGATTAAAAACTCTGATTATATTATTGATATGGGGTTAGAAGGGGGAGATAAAGGTGGTGATATTATCGCTGTTGGAAGCCCACAAACTTTGGTAGATAATTATAAAACCACCAAAAGTTATACAGGTAAGTATCTTAAAGAGGAACTTCTGCTTTTGCATATCTTAGAATAAAAAATTTAATTAATAGATATATAAAAGTATTTTGAAGAGGATTTAGAGGTTAGAAAGTGTTATTTATACAAATAACATAGCCAATCTAATCTTATAATAGCTAACCTCTTCATTTAAAGCATCAAAAATAGGTTTTAATCTCATACTACCATCATCACTAAAGTTAGTTTCATCTTTTTCTAACTTGATACTTTTTATCACTTTTATAATCTTATTAAAATCCTTAGATTTTGGTTTAAATTTACTCAAATCTAATTCTTTATCATCTTGTTTAAGTTTAGTTAGATGATTTACAACTGTATCTTCTATTAACCCCCTAGTTTTGGCTAACTCTTTGATACTACTAACTTTATCAATTAGATTTTTTGTCTTTTCATAAGTTGATATTTTTGTAGCTATACTATTGGAATCTCTAGCTTCTCTCTCTTTTTGTATCTCCTTTTTATTAATTATCCCACCAAGCTTTAATATATGTACTCTTGCTTTTTCTTCCAAGTCATCAATAGATTCTATCTCTTTTATAGCTCTTTGTGAAGCTTGTTTAATCCTGCTATCTACCTTTAAAATTAATGGATCAACTCTAAGAGCCATATCATTTATTCCCATTAATCGCAATCCATCTATGTTTCTTATTCGTGAGAGTGCCACATAACCTTGCCCTGTTTCAAAAGTCCTAGATAAATCAATTTCTACAGCATCTAGTGTCATCCCTTGTGATTTATGGATAGTTATAGCCCATGCTAAACGCAAAGGAATTTGAGTAACAGTTGCGATATTTTTACCCTCTTCATCCTCTATTGACCACTCATCATAACCCACAATAATTCTATCTCCACTTGTAGTTTCTATAATAGGCATTTTATCTGAGTTATTAAAACCTTTTACCACTCCAATAGTACCATTAAAATATTTTTGTTCAGGAGAGTTTTTAATAAAAATAACAATTGCATCTTTTTTTAGAGTTAGCTCTTTTATTACCATAGATGTATTAAATATTTTTTCTATATGTTTTTTTGAACCCTTTGAACTATAACTGTATTCTTTAGCTGGAGTTGTTAGCTTATTTAGTTCATCATCATTAATTCTATCTACATCCATATTATGTGTATATAATCTTGTTGGTCTATGGTTTATATTTAAATCTTTTAGATGACAAGATTCTAAAATCTGATATGTAGTATCTGATATTGTACCTGAGCGAATATCATCAAGAACATCTATTAATCTACTATCATCTTGCCTAAATTTAAACTCAAGATAACAAGTTTTAAAATCTAAATCTCTCCAAGTTGGTGATTGCCATGCAAATTTCTGCTCTTTTGGCTCTCTTGATATGGGAGGTAGTTGGAAAAAATCACCAGAAGCGATAACTTGAACACCACCAAAAGGCTTTGGAGAATTTTTAAAAGCTTGTAACACTCTATCCATAGAAGAAAAAAGTTCAGGAGATACCATTGAGATTTCATCTATAATCAAAACCTCTATATTCTTAAATCTACTTTTTAAATATCGTCTTGATAATAATACCTCTATAAAAGCATTATCAACAACCTCACGAATACCTATACCAAAAAAAGAGTGAATAGTTTGCCCTTTGATATGAGAAGCAGATAAACCTGTGGGTGCTACGATAGCAGGAAAGACTCGTCTCTCTTTTAGATAGTCTATATACTCATTTATTAAATATGTTTTTCCTGTTCCTGCTGAACCTGTGATAAATACATTCTCTCCTGATTTTAGAATATCTAGGGCTGTTGATTGTTTCATTTAATTATCTTATTTAAACTATATTTTTTTGATAAATTGCTCAAATTCATCTCTATCATCTATCATAAATATAGCCTTTTGTATTTTTTTGAGTTTATCTATATCAGTTATTTTCTCAATAGATGATAATAGTTTCTCTGAAAGATTATTGAATTTTACTTCTAATCCCATTTTAATAGAACTATATATACCTCTTTGTTCCCCTCTTTTCTCTCCAATATTTATCCCTTCATCTCTACCAATATTTATTCCCTCATCTCTACCAATATTTATCCCCTCATCTCTCCACACTCTTGCTAAACTTGGCATTTCATCTCCTTTTATTTCTACTATTATATCATCAAATAGCTCTTTGCTCATCTCTTTT
>CAYWFW010000023.1:0-3972 GCA_964457735.1 uncultured Sulfurovum sp.
TGCCAGATTATTATAAGATTGTGCTATATTAGGATGTTCCTTACCCAATACTTTTTCTCTTATTTTTAAAGCTTTTAGATAGAGCGGTTCTGCTTTTTGATACTTTCCCATTGAATTATAGAGTCATGCCAAGTTATTATAATACCTAGCTGTAGTTTGATGCTCCTCACCCAAATCCTTTTCACTTATATTTAAAGCTTTTAGATAGAGTTCTTCTGCCCTCTCTATCGCTCCCATTGAATTATAGAGTCCTGCCAAGTTATTATAAGAGGTAGCAGTATCAGGATGCATCTCACCCAATATCTTTTCATGTATTTTTAAAGCTTTTAGATAGAGTGGTTCTGCTTTTTTGTACGCTCCCATTGACTCATAGAATACTGCCAAGTTATTAAGCAATAAAGCATAATTTTTATCCTCTTTTTTATATCTATCAACCCAATACTTAGCTCTATCTATATACTTTTTTTTATTAATAAAATTATCATAAGGTGTAATATTAAGTGCCTTAACCACCTCTTCCATAGACATATTTTCAATATCTTCAGATTCACTCTTTATTTTCAGCAAAAGCTCTTTATCACTCTCTAAAACAAGCCCCAAAGTATCACTAAATCCCTCTTTATCCTTTTTCTCTCTAAAACGAGATAAAATCCTATAAACTTTTTCAGAAAAAATAGACTCCAACTCACTTAAATTATCCCACACATAATCACTCAATCTTTGCTCTATCATTTCCATTTTTTACCCACCAGTCTCATAAAAAGCTCTTTGCGAAATATCCTCACTACTATCTACAGACTCATCCATCCAACGATTCTCTTTTGGTTTATCTCTAAGGACTTTACCTAAAACCTTTGATGCTCCCACAATATCGCCTTTTTTTACAGATTCTGCGATACTTAAAGCTTCATCAAAATATAAACAAGGTATCAAATTACCCTCTGCTGTTAGTCTAATTCTATTACAATTTTCACAAAAATCGTGTTTATGTGGGTCAATTAATCCAAACTCATACTCTTCATCTAGCATATAGTTAAATGATGGACTTGCACCCTCTCTTCCTAATGCTCGTATTGTATGCTTCTCTTTGATTTTTTCTAATATCTCTCTTCCGTGCATTCCTCTAAGCGACTCTACTGCGTGGCGATTTTCCATATACTCTATAAATCTTACTTTTAGGTTCTTCTCTCTACAATACTCTATAATATCAAGAATCTCATTATCATTTATACCTTTTAGAGGTACCATATTGATTTTTACCCCTAATCCCACCTCTAAGGCTTTATCTATACCTTTGAGGACTTGTGCTAATACATCTTTTTGAGCTATTTGTTGAGCTATTTCAGGCTTTAGAGAATCAAGTGAGATATTGAGTCTTTTAAGTCCTGCATCTTTGAGTCGTTTAGCAGTAGATGGTAATAGATAAGCATTTGTAGTAAGTGCCAAATCTATATCTGGTTTATAGTTGTGTATCATCTCTATAAACCTATCCAAATCTTCTCTAAGAAGTGGCTCTCCACCTGTTAATCTAATTTTGGTTATACCCTCATCAATCGCTACTTTTATAAATACAAATAGCTCTTCAAAACTTAATAAATTCTCTTTTGGAACCCAAGAGAAAGGTTTTTCTGGCATACAGTATTGACATCTAAAATTACATCTTTCAGTTACAGAAACTCTTAGATAATCAACTTTTCGCCCATGTCCATCTATTAACATATATATCCCAATATTTTTTGTCTAAGATTAACTAATTTATTATAATAAAGCTCTTAATCGTAAACAGAATCCATATCTAAATCATCTAATTCTAAGATGGGAACAGATGAAAGGGAGTCTGGATTAACTTCTGAACCCTTTAAATTATAATTAGCACCTTTATAAAAAGTTTGCTCTTTGGCATATCTTTTCTCTTTTTGAATCTCTGCTTCTATCTGTTTTTTAACTCTATCCTCTTTTGTTGTATTATTATTTTCTGTTTCTGCTGATAATAATATAGAACTTAACATAACTACAACTATTAAAATTTTTTTAATAAGTTTTCCTTTTAAATTTATCTAAAAATATTATATCTTAATATTATTAAAAATATCAATTTAACTTATAATAAAATTATATACTTTTCTCAACCTCTTGTATCCACCAATACATAATAGATTGCTCTTGTTTCAAGGTTGTTGGCATTCCATGACCTGGATAAAGAGTAAAATCCTCTTTTATGTTTTTAGCTTTAATTAGACTATCTCTCATATCTTTTGCACTTGAGTATGGAAAATCATATCGTCCAATTGATTGTAAAAATAAAAAATCTCCACAAAACCATACATCTTTTATCTCAATAATACTATTTCCTGGAGTGTGTCCTGCAAAGTGTCTAAATTTAACTTTAATTCCATCAATATCAATAAAATCTTCTGTATCTATTTTGAAATCTGCTTGGCTTGAAGGTGTACCTTTACTAAAAGGGTCTTTTTCTAGCATAAAAGCATCATCTTTTGGAATATATATCGGAATATTTAAATCTCTTTTAAGCTCATAATTACTCCACACATGATCAAAATGACCATGTGTATTTAAAATTGCGATAGGATTTGTTACATGAGATTTAACCCAAGAAGTTGCATTCATCCCTGGGTCAATTATTAAATCTTTGCCATCTATTGTAACAATATAACAATTTGTTTGATAATCACCCATTGGTTGAGATTGTATTTTCATATTTGATTTGACCTTTTTTTATTTAATTATACAATAAAATTCACAAATTTATCTATAATTTTTAAAAATCCGATAAAACAACTCCTAATTAATAATTATTTAAGATTTTATTGGTATAACTCTAATATGTCATAAATAATTAGGATTTTAAATATGAGAGAAGAATGGGTAAAACTAAGAGAAAACGATAAAGTAAGAACTCAAATGTATTATGCCAAAAAAGGTGTGATTACGAAGGAGATGGAGTATGTTGCAAAAGTTGAAAAAATTGATGCAGAACTACTAAGAAGTGAAATTGCAAGAGGAAGATGTATAATTCCAGCAAATATTAATCATAAACATCAAATTCCTATGGCAATTGGTATGGTATCAAATTGTAAAATTAATGCAAATATTGGTTCATCTGCCCTTTCAAGTGATATTGAAGGTGAGATAGAAAAAGTTGATGCCTGTTTGAAATATGGTGCTGATACAATTATGGATTTATCCACTGGTGGGGATTTAGATGCGATTAGAGAGGCTGTTATTGCTCACTCTACTGTGCCAATTGGAACAGTTCCAATGTATCAAATACTTCATGATTGTAATGATAAGATAGAGGATTTAACTATTGAATCAATGTTATCTGTTTTAGAGAAACAAGCACTTCAAGGTGTAAGTTACTTTACAATTCATGCAGGATTTTTGCTTAGATTTATGCCTCATGTTGCCAAAAGAAAAATGGGAATAGTTAGTCGTGGTGGTAGCTTGATGGCTGCGTGGATGATGCACTATCACAAAGAGAATCCATTTTATGATGCCTATGATGCGATATTAGATATTTGTCGTAAATATGATGTTGCACTCTCATTAGGTGATTCTCTAAGACCTGGGTGTCTATTTGATGCTAGTGATGATGCACAATTATCAGAACTTAAAGTATTAGGAGAACTTACACTTAAAGCTTGGGAAAAAGATGTTCAGGTGATAATAGAGGGTCCAGGGCATGTTCCACTTAATCAAATTGAGAGAAATATGAAGCTTGAACGAGAGTATTGTCATGAAGCACCATTTTATATTTTAGGACCATTAGTTACAGATATTGCTGCTGGATATGACCATATTAGTAGTGCGATTGGTGCAGCTGTTGGTGGTTGGCATGGTGCTAGTATGCTCTGTTATGTTACACCAAAAGAGCATTTAGGATTGCCAAATGCTGATGATGTAAGAGAGGGAATTATCGCTTATAAAATTGCAGCTCATGCTGCTGATATT
>CAYWFW010000024.1:0-4736 GCA_964457735.1 uncultured Sulfurovum sp.
ATTGTTACAATACTTTGTGATACAGCAGAAAGATATTTATCAACCAAACTGTTTGTTCCAGATATAAAATAGATTCTATAATAAGAGTATATTAAATCATAAAGTGTATAATACTCAAAAAAGAAGAGAAAAGTATTTCAACAGAATCAACTCCTCTCACTCTTTCATAACAAAAATTACCAAAAGGTTATCTCTAAAACAGTTTAAAATAGATAAAATGAGGGATGAGAGATTATAATGGAGTGAATTTAAAAATAAAAAAAGGAAAATATATAATAGATGAAAAGTCTCTTTAGTCAATATCTACCATATTTATTTGGATATAAAAAAAAGTTTTTTTATGCCATTTTAGGGATGATTGCCGTAGCCGTTGGAACAGCAGGAACGGCTCATTTAATTAAACCTGTGTTAGATGATATTTTTATTAATAAAGATAGATATATGTTGGCAATTTTACCATTTATGTTTATTTTTATTTTTACTCTTAAAGGGTTTGGTAAATATATTCAAACATATTATACTGCATATATTGGGCAAGATGTAGTAAGAAAAATGCGTAATGATGTGGTTTTACATCTTACTCATCTTGATATTGAATTTTTTAATCAAACTCATACAGGTGAAATTTTATCAAGAATTACAAATGATATATCTCGTATTCAAACTGTTGTTGCAACAATTATTCCAAATTTCTTTCGTGAGGTTTTTACTATTATTGTGCTAACTGCATATATTATTTATCTTAGTCCAAAACTTGCATTATACTTTTTGATTTTTATGCCTCTTGTGATATATCCTATCTCAATATTGGCAAAAAAAATGCGAATATACTCAAAACTTTCACAAGAGAGTATGGCAGATATGACAACAAGACTTGGAGAGATTTTTTATAATATAGAGATGATTAAATCTAATTCTACTCAAGAATACGAGTATAAAAAGTTTTCTATTCAAAATTATTCAGTATTTAGATTTTTGATGAAACAGATTAAAACTAATGCTTTAACATCTCCTGTGATGGAGATTATTGGAGCAGTTTCTATTGGTATGGTTATATTTGTTGGAGGTGGAGAAGTTATTGATGGGAATATGAGCGTAGGGAGCTTTTTTGCTTTTGCAACAGCTTTATTTTTGCTATATGATCCAATTAGACGAATTTCATCATTATATAATAAAGCTCAAGATGCAGTATCTGCTAATGTCAGAATGCAAGAACTTTTTGCTAAAAAACCAACTATTGTTAGTGGAGATATAGAATTAAATAATAATATAGAAAAGATAGAGTTTAGTAAAATATCTTTAAAATATGATAAAGATGAAGTATTAAAGGATATTAACTTTAGCGTTAAAAAGGGTGAATCTATTGCGTTAATTGGTAATAGTGGCTCTGGAAAAAGCTCTTTAGTGCATTTAATAATAAGATTTTATAATCCAAATAGTGGTAATATTAAAATAAATGGTATAGATATTAGAAATTTTAGTTTAAAATCTCTTCATAATAATATCGGCTTTGTAACACAAAAAATATTTATATTTAATGATACAGTTGCGTCTAATGTAGCTTATGGTTTAGAGATAGATAAAAAGAGAGTTATTCAAGCACTTAAAAAGGCAAACGCTTTTGAATTTATTGATAAATTTACTGATGGAATGGATATGATTTTGAGCGAAGGTGGAGGAAATTTATCAGGGGGTCAAAGACAAAGATTGGCTTTGGCAAGAGCATTATATAAAAATCCTCAAATTCTGATACTAGATGAAGCAACATCAGCTCTTGATAATCAGAGTGAATCGTTAATAATTAAAGCACTTTATGAGTTAAAAAGTGATATTATAATAATATCTATAGCCCATAGATTAAGTACCGTTAAAAATGCAGATAATATATTTTTATTTAAAGATGGTAAAATTTTATGTGAAGGAACGCAATCTCAACTTCAAAAGAGATGTGATAAATACAAAGAACTTAATAAGGATATAACTAATTAATGAATATAAAAAAACTAACTCTAATATCTATTATTTCAACAGGGATTATTACAAATTCTTTAGGTGTGGATAAGTATCCATTTTTTGGTATATCAATTAATAGTGCAGATATTAATGATGATAGAATAAATACAATAGGACTTAGATATGGTCAGCAGACGCAAGATTGGCGTACAACTTTTACACTAGAACATAGAGAACATGGTCGTCAAAGTTTGATAGTACAGATGGATAAAACATTGCTTCATTCTATTGGAACATCTAAACTAAGAGCTTATACAGGTTTGGCAATAGGTGCTATGTCTCAACAAAGGTCTGATAAAGATAGTAAGGATATAGGATATGTGTATGGTGCTACAGTAGGAATGATGTATTATGTCAGTGATACTATTGATCTTGATTTATCATATAGATATCTTAAAACAGATGATAATATTGATAGTGTTAATGATTTTAATAGTGCAACCCTTGGTATACACTATTTCTTTTAAGATTCTATTTTAAGCACTACTTCATCTACCACAAGTTTAAGCTTATGATAGAACTCTCCTAGTAGCGTTTTATCTTGTGTCTCATCTAACTCTTTTGTGATATTATAAAGAGATGATGCACCTATGTTTTGACTTAACCCTTTTAGTGTGTGTGTTGCTCTTTTAAATTCAAATTTATCTAAATTATCTATATTAAAATTTTTATACCTAGTGATAAAATGACCCAAAACCTCAAGATATAACTTTTTATCTCCACCTAAATAATCAAGACCAATATTAATATCTAAATATGTAAATTTTGGTAATTTGATATTGTCTAACTCATCTATAATTGAATCATCTATACTATCTTTTTTAGGAATATCTTTTATAGGGATATATTTTATAAGTGCTTTATATATTTTTTCTATCTCTATGGGCTTACTTAAGTGTGCATTCATACCAATCTCTTTACTTTTTGAAATATCATGATTCATAGCATTTGCACTTAATGCAATTATTGGTATATTTTTATCTATCTCTCTTATCTTTTTAGTAGCCTCATATCCATCCATTATAGGCATCTGAATATCCATTAATATAAGTTGATATTTAGTTCTATTTTGATTATATAAATCTAATGCCATTTTCCCATCATAAGCGTCATCAATATGTATCCCACTACTTTGAAGTAACGCATGAATTATCTCTCTATTAACATCATTATCCTCTACCAATAATATATTTGACCCCTTTAAAGATGAGATATTACTATTTAATTTTTTTAGACTAGTTTTATTACTAACCTTTTTTATCTTACTTTTGTCACCTTTTGGTAACTCTAATTCAAACATAAAACTACTCCCTTTACCTTTTGTACTTTCAACCCATATTTTGCCATTCATCAAATGAACAAGCTCTTTTGATATACTAAGTCCCAATCCTGTTCCACCATATTTTCGTGTTGTACTGCTATCTGCTTGAGAAAAAGAACTAAAGAGTTTTGATTGTTCTTTTGTAGTTAATCCAATCCCTGTATCTTTTATAATAAATCTAATATCAGTATCGTTTATCCTTTCTATAGTAAAACTTATAGAGCCTTTATGTGTAAATTTAATAGCATTCGTAATTAAATTTAATATCACTTGAGATATTTTTAGAGCATCACCATAATATATATGATACTCCTCATTACAAAATATATGAAAATCTAAATCTTTCTCTTCTGCTTTGAACTCCACTATATTAACAATATTCTCAACTATCTCTTTCATATCAAAATGTATCTGTTCTATCTCTATTTTACCAGCTTCTACTTTGCTAAAATCTAATATATCATCAATTATATCTAATAGATTATTGGATGCTTTTTCTATTTTATTAATATAATTAATCTGTATATGGTTTAAATCAGTTTGTTTAATAAGATATGTCATTCCCACAATACCATTCATAGGGGTTCTTATCTCATGAGACATATTTGCTAAAAAATTTGATTTTGTTTTTGTTGATTCTTCTGCTTTAAGTTTGGCTATCTTTAACTCTTTTTCATTATTTTTAATATCGGTTAAATCTAAAAGTGAAACTATACGGATAGTTCTATTATTATTTGTAAAATTATGACCTTTAAGCATCACAGGAAATTCAGTTCCATCACTTTTAAGGGCAACAGATTCATAGGGTTCTTCCACCAATTGTTGTATATTTCTAATACTAAGAGGTCTATATGATGGTGCAATAAAGGATATTAAACTTAATCCAATAATATCTTTTTTGTCTTTTAAATCAAAAATATTAAGTCCTGCATTATTTATATCAATACATTTACCATATTCAATAATACAAATCCCCTCCATAGTTGTATCAAGTACATGCTGAAATTCATAATTAGAAAACTCAAGTTCTGAAGTTCTTATTTTTACTTTCTCCTCTAGGGTTTGAAATAATTCCCTTTCACTTTTTTGTATCAACTTAATTCTATAAGATAATAGATAAGTTAATCCCATCGCTTCAAATAACAATCCAATACCTACAGCATGATTTGAAATATGAGTATAGCTTAAAAAACCATTATAAAATAACATACCAATTATTTCAAATATACCAAAAAATATATGAGCGATTAAAAAATATTTTGCTAAATTATTGCCTTGTTTATGTATAGAGATAGCAATAGCAATAAAGACAACAACTGAATATAAAAATAGTATATGTGTTAATCTTGTAGCACCTTCATAATCAAAAATGGCATAGATAAAATTTAATAAAAATAGATAG
>CAYWFW010000025.1:0-3169 GCA_964457735.1 uncultured Sulfurovum sp.
CTGAATTGTCAAAGTTAGCTTATTTTAATAATAAGGATTATTTTATAGGTTTAAATGAAGAGCTTAAACTACATCATATATATGATTCATTAGAGGTATTAGAAGAGATAAAAGAAGAGTTAGAAAGAATAATTACCAATAATAGTGAACTTACCGATGAAGAGATTATATCTCAATATGCTAAATTATCTCCACAAAGGATTAGACAGCTTCTTCTTAATGTTCAGGTTAGTAGGCTATTTGATACTAAAATTAAAATGAGATTTGCCTTACCATCTGCTATTGCACCTGAAGCTGTTAAGATTTATAAGCTTATGGATGTTCCTGTTAGGAGGTTGGCTTATATTTTATAATGCCTTTTTAAAAAATGAAATCCCTATTTTGTGGGGTTTAGTGAGGTTTGATGGGCTAAGTCAGGAAATAATAGCAAAAAAAATAAATAAAAGTAAAAAAAGTTAATGGCGAATAATATCTAAAGATATGTTACTATCTGATATATTCGTTTTAAAAACAAGAGCTTGACTTTTTGAGCTGACCCTTTTTTTAAGGATTATTTTTCCATTTATTTTAATATCATACTCTCCCTCTTTAAGATCACCTATCAAATAGTTTAAATTTTTTATCGAAGATTTAAACTTAACATCAACTCTATCTCTAAGAGCTTCTTTACAAGATAAAAGAACCAACCAATCATCAACTTTAGCACCACAACTTTTACCATCATCGATACGATATATCTCATCAAAATTATTTAAAGAGGAATCTCCCAACTTAATTACATTGAGTATTTTTGCACTTTTTGTAGCATTTATATCAAAGACACTCTGCCATCTTCTTTCTGAAGGATCTACAACCCAATCCTCAATATCTCTCCACTCTTGAGACTCATCTATCAACTTGATTTTAACATTTGTAGGTTCCAAAGTTTTTTGGATCAATTTATACTTACCACTCTCCCCATACTGATAAACAGTATCACCATCTATGTAAGGTTTAGTAAGAGCTCTTAACCTATATCGTATATTAAGAGGTGTTTTTGAAGTAACTCTGTCAAAAACAACAACATGCTTTTTACTCCAAAATAGATATCTTTTATAACTGCTAATATCTTCAAAAGCATTATATTTATTTGGGTTATCATTCCACTGTCCATCAGCATTTAATCTACAATAAGCAAAAAGAGGTTGTTTACCATATAAAACCCTATCTATTGTAGCACTCTTTTTACTATCAAAGATTGATGTTCCACTACAATCAACATCATTATAAGAGCAATTATTTTGTATAGAAAGGGTATTAAAAAAATCTCCATGCAATAAAGATTCATAATTTCTTGCACCCTTAGTCAAATATCCATCACCATACCATAGTGAAAAGTGTCCTTGATCTGGTGATTGTTGATCTAAAGGAATAGAACCATCTCCTCTAAATATTCCCCAAACTGATTTTAAATCCCATCCCTCTTTAAAAAAGAGAAAATCCGGATTTTTTACAAATCTTATCAGAGGCAATTCCTCTTTATATGGAGAGATAATACTTTTATTATAATCAGAAAAGAAAAATTCTAAAAAATTGTCATCATTATAACCTATATCATTTTCTTTTTCATAACCTTTTATTAAGGAAGCTTCATATTGGTATCCACTTTTATTTGCAAAATAACTTAAGATTTTTACCGCTCTGTGTAACCAAGGTTGAGTATTAAGTGTGTTAGGATCTTGCCAAGATCCATAATCTTCAATCCTTTTTCTATTTGGAAGTGTAAGATATATGATTGCATATATTGTATTTTTCCAAAATGGTTTTAACTCTTTTTCTATCTTGTTAAAATCATATCCAAATGCAGTTGTTAAAGTCAATTCATACCCCATAATACCAATAATATCGGTTGATGGAAAGTATGCCATTCCGGTAAAATAAACCCCTCCAAGAGCCGAATTTACAATATCCCTATTTGATATTCCTCTATCCAAATAGTATCCTCTATTCCAGCCTTGCCATCCTCTATCAAGCATAACTATTGATTCATTAAAATCCCCATATAGTGTGGCTCCAAACATAAGATGTATCATACCTGTCAATAGATTGTTATCACTATCAGTTCCAGAGGCATTGATATTGTATTCATTCCAAAATTTGTCACTTATTTTTTTCATTATGTTTTTATAATTTTCTCTTCTTTTAGGTGTCATTGCAAAATAATTATATAACCAATCATATGTTAAAGCAAGATAGTGGAAACTTTGGTGATCAGCATCTCCATACTGTGAAAAATCATCTGTTACTCTATCCATCAACTCTAAAGCTTTATCTGCATATCTATTGTCATTTGTAAGTAAATATGCTAAAGCCAAAGGAGCAGTAAAATTTTGAGGGGATATATCGATGCCATAAGGATCATCGGAAGTGTCACTGTTTATGATACTATCACACAAGGATTTAAAACTTCTCCACTCAGGCGAATTGGTAACTTTAAGTTTTTTTAAAGTTGCTAATCTCTCTTTAGTTAGCCATAAGCGAGGATGTGATTTATAAGGATAAAATTCTTTCGGAAATTTCAAAGAGTTTAGGACACTTTTAGAGATGGTAGATAACTTTACTTCACATTTACCATTTGTTTTAACCCAAAAGCCATCACCTTTTTCGATAAGTTTTAAATACTCAACAGAAGATGGAAAAGGATAGGTTTTATCGCTATTAACATAAACATACCATTTTGAATCTTTATAACTCCATATCGTTTCCACACAACTACCTTTAAATATATGTGGATCTACATCTAAAAATGCCCCAGATAGATTCCACCCCTTGTTAAGTTGTAATACCTGCTGAGAAAACAGTGTAGTATTAAAACAAAGTAGTAGCAAAATTATGATTACATTCATCTAACATCCTTTCGCTTCTTACAATGCTTATAATGCATAATAACTCTTAAAACATTATAGCATAAAAGAGGAATTTTTTTATAAGATTTTTATAAAATATGAAATATAACTTGTTAATATTCTCCTGACTTAGCCCATCAAATCTCACTAAACCCCACAAAATAGGGATTTCATTTTTTAAAAAGGCACTACAAAATATAAGCCAACCTCCTAACAGGAACATCCATAAGCTTATAAATCTTAACAGCTTCAGATGCAATAGCAGATGGTAAGGCAAATCTCAT
>CAYWFW010000026.1:0-2544 GCA_964457735.1 uncultured Sulfurovum sp.
ATAATTTATATGCACCACTTATAGAGCATTATAAGAAAATATCTAAACCTTTTGCAAAAGTAGAGATTTTTGAAATTTTTACAAAAAATATAAGTAAAGCACATGAAATTTCCACAGAAGCTTCACAGAAATCATATACTATTGCATTTAATAAATATTTGTCAGAGGGATATAGTGTTGCACTTAATCCTAGTAGTAAGGAAGTAGATAGTTATATCTTTTCAGATTTGTTTAAGGATAGAAGAGTTATAAACCTCTTCATTGGCGGAGCTTTCGGCTTTGAGAGAGGTTTTTTGGATAAATGTAATAAGACCATATCTTTTGGTAAAATTACAATGTCACATAAGTTGACAAAGGTGGTTTTAATGGAACAAATATTTAGAGGTTTAACTATTTTAAATAACCACCCATATCATAAATAATTAGGAGATATATTATGTTAAATACAGAAGAGATAGACTTTTTCAAAAAAGCTTTAGAGAAGAGAAGAGAGAAAATCAAAAATAATTTAAATATTACTACAGAAGAGATGAATAGTTTAAATACTAATGATTTAAGAGATGAGGCAGATTATGCTTCAACTTCACTCGGTAGGGCTGTTGATAATGCTATTTTAACTCAACAAGCAGAAGAATTAGCAGAAATTGAACTAGCTTTAGGTAAAATTAGTAAAAATCTCTATGGGATATGTGAAATGTGTGAAGAGGAGATAAATATTGAACGACTTAAAGTTAAAATATTTGCTAGATACTGCATAACATGTAGAGAGGTTATAGAAAAAGAACAAAAATAATAAGGAGAATTCTATGCGTTTAGGTTTATACATACTAGCATCAATAATTTTAATGATAGCAGTAGGGATATTTGTTTATACAATTAATCCAAATGATTTCAGTTATGATTTAATGGGGATACATATACCACCTGTACCAGTTGCTATTTGGATTACTATCCCTATGTTTATTTTGATGTTAGCTTCTTTGGTTCATATGATGTTTTATGGAACTAAAAATTTCTTTAAATTTAGAAAATGGGAAACAGATAGCGATAGTCTGAATAATGCACTATATTGGTCTATTTTGAATGAACCTAAACCTCAAAGATTTAATCTACCTAAACTCAAAGAGACTGCTAAAATACTACAAGTATCTAATCTAAAAGTTAAAGGTACAGTAGATGGTGTATCAGAAAAACTCCAAAGTGCTTTAAATATTATTAATGAGATAGATAAAGGTGAATGTGTTGATTTCAAAGAGAAAAAATTGGCTCATATACTCTCTAATAATAATCCATTAGTTATCAAAAACTATATGAACTGTTTGAAAAAAGATACAAACTTTATTGAAGAGGTTTTACAATCCAAAGATAAATATAGCGATACTATTGTTGAAAAAGCATTAAAACAGTTTGCAAAAACAACAACACTTACAAAAGCTATAAAATATAGCAAAATTTTTAATAGAGAAAGTTTTATAACACTTATAAATCGTGTTACTCGTGAAGATGATTTAGGTTTAACTGTGACTATATTAGATGAGTTTATTGTAGATTTAAATGGTGAATTGAAATGTAGTGATTTCTTATCTATTGCAAATATTACAAAAAAACAGCTACTACCTGATGATAACCTAAAACTTTTTAGGGGATATGATGGTAAGTATATTAAAGCTCAAATTGCATATCTATATCTTTTATTTGAATATGAGATGATTGATAAAGCAGGTGAATATCTTCAAGAACATGATGCTGATGAGTTTATTAGATTTAGAGCATTGTATGATTTAAAAAAAGAGCATAATAAATATAAGATTACAGACCTTATTAATATCAAACATATATGTAATGACGCTTAATTTTGATAAGCCTCTTTTTGCCCTTGCTCCTTTGGCAGGGTTTACTGACCTTCCTTTTCGTACTGTTGTCAAAAAGTTTGGAGCTGATTTAACAGTTAGTGAAATGATTAGCTCTAATGCTTTATCTTTCCAAAATAGCAGAACTCTCAAAATGTTAGAAAAAAGTCTATTAGAGACCCCATATAGTATTCAGATTGCAGGTTCTAACCCAAAAGTAATACAAAAAGCTGTTGAACTTATCAATAAGAGAGATGGAATAGATATTATCGACCTAAATTGTGGTTGTCCTGCTCCAAAAGTGGTCAACAATCTCCAAGGAAGCTCTCTTTTAACAGATTTACCTAAAATGGCTCAAACTATTAGAACTATCAAAAAATACTCAAATAAAGAGTTTACTTCCGTGAAAATGCGTTTAGGATTTAATGAAAAAAATCATGTAGAGATAGCCAAACTATGTGAAGATAATGGAGCTGATTATATTGCTGTTCATGGTAGAACTAGAAGTGGAAAGTATAAAGCCCCTGTTGATTATGATGCTATCAAAGAGATAAAAGAGGCTATATCTATACCAGTAATTGCAAATGGTGATATAACTACGCCCCAAAAAGCCAAATGGGTACTAGAGTACACAGGAGCAGACGGACTAATGATTGGACGAGGTGCAGTAGGAAAACCTTGGATATTTCAACTT
>CAYWFW010000027.1:0-8689 GCA_964457735.1 uncultured Sulfurovum sp.
CACTTGATACGCAATTTTCGAATAAATCAAAAGAAAATGTTACCAGATTTGCTTGGAAGTATGATTTGCCAATTCCTAAAACATATATCTATTACAATAGACCAAATGCTCAAAAGTTTTTAAGTAAATGTGAATATCCAAAAATTATAAAAATGTCTTATGGACCATCAAATTATGGTGGATATTTTGTACATAAAGTAGATAGTGCAAAAGAAGCGAAAGAGTTGTATACTGAGAAAAAATACCATCCTATGTATTTTCAAGATTTTGTTCCTATGGAAGCAGATATTCGTGTTATGCTTATTGGTCACAAACCTGTATGTGCATTTTGGAGAAGAGCTCCTGAGGGTGAATGGCTTACAAACACTTCTCAAGGTGGAAGTATGGATTATATGGATGTTCCAAAAAATGTTCTTGATTTGGCTGTTAAAACTTCTAAAGCGGCAAAAGCTGAATATTGGGCTTGTGATATTGCTTATGGTAAAGATGGAAAAGTAAGAATTTTAGAGTGTGCAACTGCATTTGCAGCGTTTCCTTATATTAGAGACTGGATTGGTCAATATATTATGTGGAATATAAGTGAAGGTAGATTTAAAATGCCTCATATGCCTATGTTTAATTGGGAAGAACTGGGAAAAATTAATCCAGATTTACTTAGAACAATGAGAAATATAACATTTGGTAAATATAATCCAAGTTATGATGGTGCATATTTTGGAAATAAAAAAAGAGTATATGGTGATGAAAAAAGATATATTCATGAGTTAGATGAAGAATATAAAATTTATAATATAGATGATAGAGATTCTGAAGAGTGGCCAAGTGAAAAGTGGAACTATCAAGATAACTATAAAACTACTAGATTAAAAGATATTCCAAGTACAGATATAATTTCTGATGATGAATCGGCTGATAGTATTGTTAATACTCAAGCAATTGAATTAGATAAGAAAGAGATGATTAAAATCTTAAAATCTGTAAAAGGGATTGGAAATAAAAAATCTGAAGAGATTTTAAATAAATTTACTATTGTAGAACTTGTTGATATTTTAGAAAGAAATTCTAAAAAAATAAGAGATGAGATTAAATGGTTTAACAAAGATTTATCAAAAGAGTTAAACTCTAAATGGGAAAATTTTAAAAGTAAAATATAAAAATATTATAATAGGCTTCCTTTTGAGGAAGTCTAACTCTATTCTACTCTTACAAAATCAAATAAATAATCAAGATTTTAATTAAACATTGATACAATATATTAAATAACTTCAAAATATGATAGTTTTATAAAGGAATAGTATGAGATTTTTGGTAATCTTTATCTTTTCATTTTATCTTTTTGCTGATGTGGATGCAACAATTAGAATTGAAAAAGATGTAGAGAGTAGAAGTAGAGTAGCGATAATTGATGATAGTATTGGTGTATCTCCAAATATTAATAGTAAATTTTTTGAGATACTTTTAGCAGATTTAAAGATTAGTGGTCATTTTTTGGCAGATAAGACTCATTATATGGGTAGAGGTGCTGATTTTAGTTCTAAAGATTATATTCTTAAGTATAGATTTTCAATTGAGGGTAGTGCTTCTTTGAATATACAACTTATTGAGGTATCTTCAAACAAACAGATAATGAACAAAAATTATAATATCCCATCATTTTCTAAGTATCCATTTTTAGCTCATCAAGCAGTTAGTGATATTAATCAGTTTTTAAAATATCCATCTATATCTTGGATTAATAGGTATCTTGTATTCTCGCGATATACTTCTAAAAAACAGAGTGAAATAGTATTAAGTGATTATACAATGAACTATAGAAAAGTTATTATTAGTGGAGGGTTAAATCTATTTCCAAAATGGGCAGATAAAGACCAAAGAACTCTATATTATACATCATATAACTCTCTTATGCCAACTTTATATAAGTTAAATATTTATAATGGCTCAAAAACTAAGATAGTATCTTCTGAGGGGATGCTAGTATGTTCAGATGTTAAAGGTAGTAAAATTCTTGTAACAATGGCTCCAAATGGACAACCTGATATTTATGAGATAGATACACAAAGTGGTGTAAAAAATAGATTAACATCTTTTTCTGGTATTGATGTAAAAGGTAGATATGTGGATGGTGGAGATAGTATGATATTTATCTCTAATCCTTTAGGCTCTGCAAATGTATATAAAAAATCTCTTTATGGTACATCTGTTTCGCAATTGGTATATCATGGTAAAAATAATAACTCATGTGATGCATATGGAACAAGTATAGTCTACTCTAGTCGAGAGACTAAAAGTGGTTATTCTAAGAATAGATTTAATATATATTTAGCATCTTCAAATGGATACAACACCAAACCATTAACATCTACAGGTTCTAATCAACTACCAACATTTTCATCTGACGGTTCAGTTGTTTTATATGTTAAGAGCAGAGGTAACTCAAGTTCTATAGGATATGTAAATTTAAAAGATCTTAAAACAGTACAATTTCCACTAAGTGGAAGAAAAATACAATCATTAGATTGGTAGATATAATTCAATTAAAAAGGTAAAATTATGAAATTAAAAATATTTATAATTGCTATTTCTATATTTTTTATAGGTTGTAGTGATAAGAAAAAGGTAAAACCATCAAATGTCACGAATTCTAGTGAAACTGTTACTATTGATGGTGGAGTTAGTAGTATTAGTAGTGATGGAAGTGGTGGAAATGCCGCAACATATAATAACTCTTACGGTGGTCTTGATGGCAGTAGTGGAGGGCTAAAAAGTATATATTTTGAATTTGGTCAATACTCTATTAGTTCTGATATGCAAGAGAGAATAGAACAAAATAGTAATATCATTAAAACTAAAAATAAGATAAAAATAGAGGGCAATTGCGATGAATTTGGTACAGATGAGTATAACTTTGCACTAGGGCTTAAAAGAGCAAAAATTATTAAAGATGACCTGATGGCAAAAGGTGTAGAAGAGAGTAAAATTATTATGATAAGTTTAGGCGAGAGTACACCATTATGTAGAGAAACAACAGATGAATGTTATGCAAAAAATCGTAGAGTCGATTTTCATATAATAAATTAGGTATAAATTATGAAAAATAGTATTAAAATATTATCAGTTTTGATAATAATAGTTTCAGGATTAAATGCTTATGATGAGTCTATAGAATCACTTAAATATAAGATAGCTCAGCAAAAAGAGAGAATGGATGGACTAACTCAAATAGTAGAAGGGTTAGGTCGAACAATTAATGAACTTAGACAAAATAGAAGTGGTGGTAGAGGGAGCCGATATTCAGATGAAGAATTAGTAAGTGAACTAGGTCGTATAGTTGATAATATTAATGAAAATTATGTGAGTAAATCCGAATTAAGAAGAGCTATAAGTAAGTTAAAAAATAGATATAAAGATGATATAGAAGATATGCCAAAAAAGATTAGACCAAAGGAGAGAATTTATACTCAAAAAGAGGAGAATATAGAAAATAATATACCTCAAAAAGAGGTTGTTATGATTCCTAGAGTTTTTGAGGATAACACACAATATAATAATCCACCAGCAAGAAAAGAGAACAGTTCACAGAGTAATCTCCAATTATATACAAAAGCAGTTAAATCTTTTAATAAAAAAAATTATAATGAAGCAAGAGAGATATTTAAAGATTTAGATAAAAAAGCATATAAAAATGCATCTACAAACTATTATCTTGGAGAGATTTCATATTATACAAAAAATTATGAAGATGCTATATTTTATTTTAAAAAGAGTGCAGGATTCTCTACAGAGTCCTCCTATATGCATGCTTTACTTTTACACACAGCAATCTCTTTAGAAAAAGAGGGAAATAAGAAAGAGGCGATAATCTTTTATCAAAATATTTTAGATAATTATCCTAATGATAGTAGTGTTGCAATTGCTAAAATACGATTAAAAGAACTAAAATAGAGCTAAATATTATCTTTTTATAAGTTATAATAGATACAATAAGCCAAAAAATAAAATGGAGACAAATATATATGTCAGTTACAGCAGAAAATACTATAGTATCAATAGAATATGAAGTAAAAGAGAATGGAACAACAGAAATTATTGATTCAAATATAGATCAAGCAGGTTTGGATTTTATAACAGGAAAAGGTCAAGTAATCATTGGTTTAGAAGAAGCTATGGTTGGGATGAATGTTGGAGACACTAAAGAGGTTGTTATTCCACCAGAAAAAGCTTATGGTCAAAAAGATCCAGAGGGTATTCAATCATTGCCAATAGAGCAGTTTGCAGAAGTTGAACTTAAAGAGGGTATGTCTTTATATGGTCAAGGAGAACAAGGTGAAACTATTCAAGTTGTTGTAAAATCTTTTGATGATAATATGGTTGAATTAGATTTTAATCACCCTTTAGCAGGTAAAGAATTAGTATTTAATGTAAAAATATTAGAGTGTAGAGAAGCAACTGCTGAAGAGATTGCTGGTGATCATGCTGGTGGAAGTTGTGAATCTGGAGAAGGTAGTTGTGGCTGTGGTCACTAACTAAGAGCAACCATAAAGGATTGTCCCAATATGTTGTCAATGAATTAATCTTTTTTGGATGAGATGGCTTTAGCCTCGTCAAAAGTTAGATAGTAAATAGAACTTAATAACCGAGGTTAAGTGTTGAAAATCTACCCACTTTGTGAGTTAATTTTACAATACTCAACCCCTACCGTACTATCTAATTTAAAAGAATAGATAAGTGGTAATTTTGGGTTTTTACGACAGCATACACCCTACCAGTGATTTTTTGCCGTAGGGTGGGAGAAAATATTATCTGTTTCTTTGACCCATACCTCTAAATCCAGCAGGTGGAAAATTATCATATAAATAGCTAGATATATCTTTTGCCTCTTGTAATGTTACTATACCTTTTTGCGATGGCATAACTCCAAATTTTTCTAATTTCTTTGGTTTGCAAATTGCTTTTTCTTTACTTGGATTTAATATATAATCAGCCATAAAATTTACTGCTTTTTGTTTGTCATCTTTAAACTCCATTTTAATATGTCTCATCACGCCCATTATGGCAGGAGCTACCACTTTATTCATATTACTTGGTCGTATTTTACTGTGACATACTGTACATTTATTATCAAATAGAATCTCTGCACTATTTGATGCAAAGATAAATGATGTTAATACCATTGATATTGAGATTATTTTTTTCATAATATGTTCCTTTTTTACTTGATTATAAAAGATTATATTATAAATATATTAACTACTTATGAATTACCGTTCTATTAATTTTGATTATTAAATTACTATGATATAATTTTTTTAAGCAATTATATATTATGCTAAGAATATTTTTTTAAAGGATATAAAATGATTATAGATGAAAGTTTATTAGAAGATTTAAGTAGAATAAATGGCTATAGAGCTTCTGCAATTATGACAAACTCAGGAGAAATTATAATCTCTGATGCTCAAGAATTAAAAACAGACCTTACAGAAGTTACAGCAACTTTTAATGATATTTTTAAAGATGCACATGTTGTTTCAAAGTCTATTGGTTTAGGTCAATCAGAATTGATGGAGATTCAGACAGATAGTGCTGTTGCATTAATGGTTTCTTCTGGAGAGGATTCAAGAATTCATCTACATGGATTTGCTATTTTTACAAAAGATGGTAATATTACACTTGCTAAGTTGATATTAAATAAAATTTTACCAAAAGCAGTTAATATATTATCGTAAAATATAAATTAAGGTTTTGATGGTTTAGTGCTATTAAGACTTTAAAATTTTAAACTCTATGGATAAGCAAATGGTCTCATTTAAAAAACAATTAACGGCAAAAGAGAAAAGTGATACAATATTATCATTTATAAAAACTCTTAATAATGAAAGTAATAATAGAAATATGATACATATAATAGAAGAGTTGGTTAAAGCTCTATTAACAGCCTCTTATGCAAGGTTATGGATATTAGATAAAGAGAAATCCATTTTATATTCAAAAACAATTAATGAATCAGAGGATATAGAGATACCAATATATCAAGGTTTATTAGGTAAAGTGGCAAGAAGAGAAGAACCCTTTTATATTAATGATATAGAAAGTAATTCAGAATATATAAAATCTATTGATAATTTTGAAGAGAATAATCTTAAAGATATGATTCTTATGCCTATTATAAAAGATAAAGATGTTATATATGTAATTCAAGCAATGACATCAAAGTATGATATTCAACAATTTACAGATAATGACCTTCAAACATTTAAGATGATTATCCCTTATATTCAAAGTATAAATTTAGATTCTACTCAAAAAACAGAAGATGAAATTAAGTCTGATACTAAAGATAAGTATCAGAACTTAGAAGAAACAATAGATGGAGGTATTTTATCTAAAGTTTTTACTTTATTTAAGTAGACAAATTTCCATAATATCACTATAAGTTTTAGATTGACAAACTATCTCTAATTTTGATATAGGAATCTCTTTTACAACCAAAACAGCACCTAAATCATAATGACTAATACCTAGACTCTCTCTTATATTTAATTCCACTTCAAATTTTGGAGGATTAAATATTAATTCTAAAATAGAACTATAACAACTATTAGATAAAAAATTATACCTATCTAGTGTGATAAATCTTACCTCATCGCGATTTAGATAAAAAATATTATCAATTTCAACATCAATTTTACCTCGGCTATAATCACCTCTTATTGTTGAATATGGTAAAAAATGGGTATTGACTATTGTATTTTTAACTTTAAGATAACCATATAAAAGACGATAATTCAAAAATCTTTGCTTTATAATTTTATACTCTTTCAACTCCTCTTCTAATTTTATTCTATACTCATATAACTCAATTCGTTGTTCTATAGATTCAGGTTGAATCTGCTTTGAAATTGGTGAAAATAGCTCATCTGCCAACCTATTTTGGTCTTTTCGTTGCATAGTTAATCCATAAATACAACCACAATAATCTTGTCTATATAATTTATCTTTTTTTGCCAAAATATTTTGCTCTTGTGTTCCTGATGCTTTTCTAAAATCTGGTGCTTTAAACTCTATATTATATTTTTTTGCAAGTCTATCACCTGCTAATTTAAGTTGAGAAAGAGATTTTTTAGGGCTTGTTAATAAAGTTGATGTAAAAGAATCAATACCTAACTCTTCTGCTTTTTGTGCTGTAACCTCAAATCTTTTATCAAAACATACCCCACATCTAATCCCTTTTTCTGGTTCATTCTCTAGCCCTTTTACACTTTTAAGCCAACTATCCACATCATAATCACCCTCAATAAGCTTAATATTTAACATCTTACAACTTCTTTTTACGTCAAGAAGCCTTAGGTAATATTCACTATAAGGGTGAATATTTGGGTCATAAAAAAATCCTATAAGCTCCTCTTGTGGAAACTCTTGCCTAAGCTTTTGCAAAAAATAGTGACTATCTACAGAACAACATATATGAACCAACATAAAAATCCTTTTTTAATAAAAATATCTCTCAAATTATAACCAAAAATTTAAATATTTTACGAAAAATCAATAGGATCCATATCAATCTCAATATCTTTTGAGTTTATGGAGTGAAGAGCTTTTAAAAGCAAGACTCTATTTTTTGCTTTAAGTAAAATATTATATCTATATCTATTTGCAATTTTTTCTATGGGTGCTTTTCCATATCCAACTATCTCAATATCTTTTATAGTTTGTAATTTTAAAACTGTACGATTTATAATATCCTCAGCTTTTTTAAAATCTTTATTAGCCACAAGAATTTTTGCCAATGATACAAATGGTGGATATTCCCCTATCTCAACAAATAATAATTCATCTTGAATAAATCGTTCATAATCACCCAAATACTCTTGAAAAGTCTCTATATTATTTGTATATATTATAACTTTAGATTCTTTTGCCCTCCCACATCTTCCAGATATTTGAAACATCATACTCATCGCTCTTGATTTTGCACGATAATCAGCAATCCCCAACATATAATCAAGTCCTGTAATAATTCCTAAAGTTACATTAGGATAGTCATGACCTTTACTTAACATTTGAGTTCCCACAAGAATATCACTCTCACAGCTTTCTACCCTATCAAGAGCCTTTTGCAATCTATTAGGTGTATTAATAGTATCTGCATCAAACTGTTCTATATTTATATCAGATAGACTATTTTTAATTATATCAATCGCTTCGGCTGTTCCGATTCGTCTACTGCTAAGAGGATGATAACCACAAGTTATACAACTCTCTTGAATCCTTTGAATAAAGTTACAATAATGACATAAAAGAAGTCGTTTTGTGCGATGAAGTGCCATTCCAACAGAACAATATGGGCATTTGTGGGTCTCTCCACAAGATTGACAATATAAATATTTAAAATTTCCTCTTGTTGGTATAAACAAAATAGATTGATTATTAAGTAGTTTATTATTGTAAATCTCTTTTAAAATCTCATTGGTAATAGAGTTAGTATGGGGTTTAAATATATAATTTTTTTTATTTGTAATAAAGGCTTGAGTTAATCTTATTACTGGCAACTTATGGTATGAATTAAGACTTGGAGTAGCAGATAAAAGCAGAACCTTTGCATCTAACCTATCTGCCATCAAAATTGCCAAATCTCTAGCATTATATCTTGGATTAGAAGCTGATTTATAGCTATCATCATGCTCTT